>DATMHD010000305.1:0-3519 GCA_035555075.1 Sphingomicrobium sp.
TTGCGCCGGTGCCGGTGCAATCCTCGCGATGGCCTCCGATCTCCGCATTGCAACTCCTCGAACACGTACCGCCTTCCTCTTTTCCCGCGTGGGACTTGCCGGATGCGACATGGGAGCCTGCGCGATCCTGCCCCGGATCATCGGCCACGGCCGCGCCTCGCAGCTCCTCTTCACGGGCCGGTTCATGAGCGCCGAGGAAGGCGAGCGGTGGGGATTTCACAACGAACTTGTCGAGCCTGAGGGCTTGAAGGCCGCAGCGCAGGCGCTTGCCCGCGAGCTCGCTGTTGGTCCGTCCTTTGCCCACACGATCACGAAGACGCAGCTCAATCAGGAGTGGAACGTCAGTCTCGAGACAGCAATCGAAATGGAAGCGCAGGCGCAGGCGATCTGCATGACGACCAACGATTTTCGCCGGGCGTTCGAGGCGTTCGCCGCAAGGCGGACGCCGCAGTTCGAGGGTGATTGATGGCCGACCTCTCCTTCCTCGAATGGCCCTTTTTCGATGACCGGCACCGACTGCTCGCGCGCTCGCTTGAAGAATGGTGCGAGACTCAGCTCAACCGAGCCGAACCGGTCAATGTTGATGAGGCCTGCCGCAACCTCGTTCGCCTCCTTGGCGACGGTGGTTGGCTCCGCCACTGCGTCCCCGCCTGGTACGGTGGCATTGGCGAAACATTCGACGTCCGATCCCTTGCGCTGATCCGCGAGACATTGGCGCGGCACGCGGGCCTTGCCGACTTCGTCTTCGCCATGCAGGGCCTTGGTTCCGGCGCGATCACGCTCTTCGGTACCGAACAGCAGAAGCAATCCTATCTTCCGGCCATTGCGAGTGGCGAAAAGATCGCCGCGTTCGCCCTCACCGAACCTGAATCTGGTTCCGACGTCGCTTCCATTGATACCCGAGCGATCGACAAGGGCGACCATTGGCTAGTGAACGGCACGAAAACGTTCATCTCGAACGGCGGCATCGCGGACTTTTACGTGCTTTTCGCCCGGACCGGCGAAGCTCCCGGAGCAAAGGGCCTGTCGGCGTTCATCGTCGACAAGGGCACAGCGGGGCTCGACGACAGCGATCGGATCGATGTCATCGCCCCTCATCCGCTCGCGACCCTCAAACTGGACAACGCAGTCGTGCCGAAGTCGGCTCTCCTTGGCGAGCCCGGTCGTGGCTTTGCCCAGGCAATGGGCACTCTAGATGTCTTTCGAACAACGGTTGGCGCAGCCGCCCTCGGCTTTGCTCGCCGCGCACTTGATGAGGCCACCAATCGCGCTCGTTCGCGCCGGCTTGCAGGCGGCAGCCTTGCCGACAACCCCGTCACCCAGTCGAAGATCGCCGAGATGGTGACCGACATCGAGGCCTCCGCCCTGCTGGTCTATCGGGCGGCCTGGCTGCGCGACGTGAAACAGCGAAGGAACAGCCGCGAGGCTGCCATCGCCAAGCTCCATGCGACAGATCGGGCGCAGAGCGTCATCGATAAAGCGGTGCAAATCTTCGGTGGTCTCGGCGTCACCAAGGGTATCGCGGTTGAAGGCCTCTATCGGGAGATACGCGCGCTCCGCATCTACGAAGGTGCATCCGAAGTCCAAAAGATCGTGATCGCGAGGCAACATTTCGCGGATGCCCGTGGATGATCAATCCATTCGTCGCTCACCGGAAAATCAGGTTCGCACATTGCGATCCCGCGGGCATTGCTTATTATCCGCGATGCCTCGAACTTTGCGACGGCGCTGTCGAAGACTGGTGCGAAGCCGTCCTCGTGCCCCGACGGATACTCCACCTCGAAATGGGCCTCGCCCTCCCGTCAGTGGATCTCAACGCAAGCTTCAGACTGCCATGTCGTCTTGGAGAGCGCCTCGATATCGGTCTTGAAGTCCATTGCATCGGACGGACCTCCATCCAATTATCAACAGCCGTGACCAGCGCCGGGGAACCACGGTTCGCAGTCCACTACACCCAGGTTCTAATGCGCATGGCCGACGCAAGGCCCGTCGTGTGGCCTGACGAGTGGCGCGCGCGCCTGTCGTCCCTCCTTCCGCCGAACACCGTCGGTCCCGCGAGCTGACGATCATGGGTGACCAAGGGGGAGAGAAGATGCGATCCGCACATGTGGATACGTTTGCCAAGGACAGGTTGCCGCCGGTCGAGGACCAGCCCGACTTCCACTTCGATCTGCCTGAGCTTGCCTATCCCGATCAGTTGAACGCTGCGGTCGAGCTCATCGACAAGGGAGATCCTCATGCAGTCGCCGTCATCAATGACCGAGGGAGCTGGACCTACGGGCAAATTGCCGATCTCTCGGACCGGATCGCGCGGCTCCTGGTGGAGGAAGAAGGACTTGTTCCGGGCAACCGGGTGCTCCTTCGGGGTCCAAATTGCGCAATGCTGTTCGCGGCGTGGCTCGGAGTGCTCAAGGCCGGCGGCATTCTCGTCACAACGATGCCAATCCTTCGCGCGGGCGAGATCAGGATGCTCCTGGAGCGCGCAAGGATAAGCCATGCAATCGTGGACAGCCGTTTCAGGGATGACTTCGACACGGCCGCAGGGAGCGTCGACCACCTTCGATCCGTGCTTCGCTACTCCGGTGACAATGGTGACGGGGAGTTGGAGACACGCCTCCTTCAGCTGAGAGGCGGATTTGCTTCGGTAGCGACCCACCGCGACGACATCGCGATGATCGCCTTCACCTCGGGAACTACCGGGAATCCCAAGGGCTGCATCCAGTATCACAGAGACGTGCTCGCCTGCGCAGATGGGTTTGCTCGAACCATCCTCAAGCCACGGACAGGAGATCGCTGGGCCTGTTCGGCACCGATCGCATTCACTTTCGGCCTGGGACAGCAGCTGATTTTCCCGCTCCGCTTCGGGGGAACCGCCGTCACCCTTGAAAGGCCCGGCGCCGAGGCGCTCCTGGAAGCGGTCGAACGGTTCGGCGTCACGACGCTTGCAACTGCCCCGACGGCCTACAAGGCGATCCTCGGGATGCTTGGCTCCCGCAACATCTCCTCCCTTCGTACATGCGTGTCGGCGGGCGAGCACCTTCCTGCCGCGACCTGGCACGCCTGGCACCAGGCAACCGGCCTATCCATCGTCGACGGGATAGGCGCGACCGAAATGATGCACATCTTCGTGTCGGCGAGCGGAGAGGAGATTCGTCCCGGAGCAACCGGCCGCGCGGTCCCCGGTTATCGCGCCTGCATCTTGGATGAGAACGGAAAGCCCATGGCGAGCGGCACGGGACGACTTGCAGTCAGGGGACCGACGGGTTGCCGCTATTTCGATGATGATCGTCAGAAGCAATATGTGCAGAACGGCTGGAACGTGACCGGCGACACTTACCGGAAGGATGAGGACGGCTATTTCTGGTACGTTGCGCGGTCAGACGACATGATCATCTCGGCAGGCTACAACATCGCCGCACCTGAGGTGGAGGGGGCGCTCTACGGCCATGAGGCGGTGGCAGAATGCGCCGTCATAGGCGCGCCTTGCGAGGAGCGTGGGCAGAAGGTCAAAGCCTTCGT
>DATMHD010000306.1:0-2290 GCA_035555075.1 Sphingomicrobium sp.
GGTACCCGCCACCGCATAAAGCGGATGACGATCCGTGCACCCGACGCCGATCGGATCGTCGTCTACGCAATTCAACTTTTTCTGAGCACGCGCAGTGAACTTCGGGCCTTGCTCACAAACCTTGGACGCTCGCCGACTGAGCTCCGGATTGCGTGCCAGAAGGCCCCAATCGCAAGCCGCCGGCTGGAGGCCATCAGCGCGGAGCAACTGAGAAGCGTAATCACAGGGCTGGTCAGCCACGTTGAGTTTTCCACCGACCGAATAAAAATCGCGACCTACGCTCAGGAGTTTGAGAGGCTTCTGAACTGGAATTTTATGGGCCTATTCCGCCCTCGGACGGAAGGCTCGTCGAGATCGACGATCCACGTGATCGACGTCGCGTGCGCGGGGCAGGTCCGGCTCGAGCGGTTTCTGCGTCTGCCGATCTTGCCGGCAGACGCTAAACCGAAGCGCGTCCATCGGGGGCTGCGGAAACTAATTTCCGAAGCCCGCGATGCCTGGGAGATGGTGGAAGCCAATCGAGCGGCAAGCCCTGCCGATCTCGCAACGCACTGCAACATGAGCCTCAGTCATTTCATGCGCGTCCTCCGTGTGAACTATCTCGCCCCAGACATCATCACCGCGATCCTCGACGGGACCCAGCCGGCGGCGCTCACCAGACGGACGCTGCTCCATGCGAACCTTCCGCTCGACTGGGCACTTCAACGATCTCTGTTCGGCTTTGCCGACCAGCCGCCAATGCGATCCAGCGAGGAGAGCTATTGAGGCGGGGCCGCTGTGCTGGGGCGCCAGTGCTGCGAAAGGTAGGGTTACCCGTATTCAAGGCGCTTGTGCGGCAGTCGGTGCATCACGAGGGTGCGGGCGCGACCCCCGTTAGCGACTGAGTTCAGTCAGTTTCGCCGTGGGCTTGAGGTGCGGTCCGTAACATGCCCAGCGTTTTACCTCGTCCTCAGGCTCGAGCAGGCCTATGCTAGAGAGGAAGATTTGACTCCGGATCGGAAAGCTGGTCGCGGCCGCTATCCCAATGCCACGGCGATCCCGTCGAATGTCGTGGAGCGGATCTTCGCTGCACTGCGGAGTAATCCCATGACGAAGGGCATCTGGGCCGGGCTCGACGTGGGTGTCGAGACAACCGCCATATGCATCGTGAATGATGCGGGCGAGATCGTTCAGGAAGCCGTCTGCGCGACGTCTTCGAAATCCGTTCACAGGGAGATTGGCTGGATAAAGCGGCGGCGCCACGCGCACGTTGCGCTCGAAGCTGGAACGGGCGTGAGCCTTGCTCGCGGCCTTCGTGCGCTTGGCTATTCGGTCGAAATCTATGAATCGCGCCGACTCAGCAAATTCTTGAGAGCGCGTCGTAACAAGACCGACGCTGGCGATGCCAATGGCATTGCGGAAGCTGCGCGTCTGGGCGTGTCCAATGTCTCGAAAGTGTATCTCAAGGATTTCGAAACCCAGGCGCTGCAATCACGGCTCACGATCCGCCGCCATCTCCTGCGGGAACGCCTTGCGGCCGTCAGCCTGTTGTGCCGCCAGATCGAGCTCTATGGTGGCCGGATTCGGCGGTCTACCCGCGACACCCACCTTCGCGAAGCGGTTGAACCCCAGCTAAAACGTCTGTTCGGACGAGCGCCTAGCGCGCTGTCGAACGAGCTTCGAGATCTGCTCGACCGCTGCGAGCAGATGATTGAGTATCAGCGGGCGTTTGATGAGCAGCTGAGGAAGCTGGCTCTTGATAACGCGATCTGCCGTCGCCTGATGACAATCCCCGGCGTCGGACCGCTCTGCGCGCTGACATTCTATGCTGCGGTCGGAGAGCCAGAACGTTTCGCACGAAGCGCCGACATCGGCGCCTATTTCGGTCTTGCGCCGACCACTCATGAGTCCGGATTGACCGTCCGTCCAGGCCGAATCTCTCGGATGGGCAACGCGCCGATGCGAAGGCTTCTCGTGCAGGCGGCCATGGCATTCATGAGGTGGGCCGATCCCGCTTGCGCCCTCAAGGCCTGGGCCTTGCAGATTGAACAAAGGCGGGGCCGTCCGCGAGCAAAAGTCGCCCTCGCCCGCAAGCTTGCGGTCCTGATGCTGACGCTGTGGCGAATGCGAACAATCTACCTGCCGCAAACCATCCGCCCCCTGAGCGAGCCGCAAAAGTCGGATCCCCGCCAAGGGCTGCCGCTGCAGATCTCCGGCGGCGTGGTACCGCCGTTTTGCCCCTCGGACCCAGGGAGCGAAGGCGCAGCACGTTGCCCTCTCGGCCCCTAGCCGTATGTCGCCGCGAGCCGGA
>DATMHD010000307.1:0-6400 GCA_035555075.1 Sphingomicrobium sp.
GAGGAAGTCTGGGGCACGCGCTTTCCCGGCCAAGGCTCGGTCCACCTCCTGGAAAGGCCAGTGGTGCCGCAGGTCGATGCCGACGAGGAACGATGGGCGAAACTGAGGTCGCTTCGCGCGGAAGTGACCGAGCGCATCGAGCCCTTGCGGCGCGACAAGGTCGTGGGCTCGAGCCTCGAAGCCGAAGTCTGGGTGCCGAGCGATGAAGATGCGGCGCTTCTCGAAGAGCTGTTCATCACCTCGACAGTTCATGAGGGAGATTGGAAGGTCGTGAAGACGAACAACCACAAGTGCGGACGCTGCTGGCGGCACCGGCCGGACGTTGAGGAGGATGGCGGCCTCGATACCCGCTGTGACGAGGTGGTGAATGGCTAGCCGGACCTGGGGCTTCCTCGTTGCAGCGATCGTGTTCGCGCTCGACCAGTTCGCCAAATGGTTCGTGACCGGTCCGCTTGGGGTCAATTACGAGGGCGCGGTCCATTATCTGCTGCCCATCTTCCAGTTCACCTACACGGAGAACAACGGCATTTCGCTTGGGCTACTCAATGCGACCACCGAGATCGGCCGCTGGATGCTGGTGGGCCTCACGAGCGCGATTGCGATCGGCGTTGGCTACTGGATGAGCCGCGAGAAGAACCGGGTGGACCTCATTGCGCTGGGCATGGTGCTCGGCGGTGCGCTCGGCAACATCCTCGATCGCACCCGCCATGGTTATGTCGTCGACTTCGCCGACCTCCACTTTGGCGCATGGCGTCCCTTTCTGATATTCAACATTGGCGATGCGGCGATTAGCATTGCCGTCGTGATCCTGTTGCTGCACGCGTTCCTGAGCCGTAAGGATCAGGCAAAGGGCAGTGACCCCGAGGAGACGATCGAACATGCGTAAAGCCTTGACCGCTCTGGTGCTTGCAGCAGCGGTGACCACCAGCGGATGCGGAGCCACGCGCCACCGGACGCGCTCGCCCGACGAATTTGCAGTCGCGCGCAATGCCCCGCTCATCATTCCGCCCGACTTCAGTCTGGCGCCTCCCGTCGCCGGGACCGCGGGCCTCACACCAGGCGAGGCGCAGCAGCAGGCGATCGACGCGCTGTTCGGCGGACCGGCGCCGCGGAGCCCGGGCGAAACGAGCCTTCTTGATGCTGCCGGCCGCAACGATGCGCAGATCGGCATCCGCAGCCAGGTGTGGGATCCTCAGACGCGTGTCGTCGACAAGGGGCCCGCGACGCTGCAGATCCTGTCAGCGCAAAATACCAGCACCAACATCGCATCGGCACAGACCGGGCAATAAGAGCGAGAGCGAATGGCAACCATGGCCGAAACCAACGTCCCCGCCCGTCTCGTCGAGATCGAATCGATGCTCGACCGGTCGCGCCGGCGCTTCGAGGAAGGCACGCGTCTGGTCGAGGAGGCGCACAAGCTTCTCGCCGACATCCAGCAGGCGATCATCGGATCGCCTCGGACAGTGTCGCCCGAAGACAGCGAGGAAGCCGCGTCGCGATTGCTTGCCAGCCTCAAGGCCACGGGCGGCGAGATGCCGGAGAGCCTTTGCGGCGGCCGCTTGTCGGTGGACCAGGTGCAGCGGCTGATCCGAATCGACGGGCATCCGATCGGGATCACCGAAATGGAATACCGGGTCCTCGAGCTGCTCGCCTTTGCCCGCAACAACGTCGTCACGAGGGCAATGCTCCTGAAGCATCTCTATCGTCGCGCGGACGACCAGCCGCAGCCGAAGATCATTGACGTGTTCATCTCGAAGCTGCGGAAAAAGCTCCGCAATGCGAGCGGCGGAGCGGAGTTCATCGAGACCATCCCGCAGCGCGGCTGGATCCTGCGCGACGTCGACGAGAAGAGCGGAGCTTAAGACTTCCTTAGCCCTGTCCGGCTTAGCCCGGACGAATGCTTCACCTGATCCCGCAGGCGCAGGGCGACAACCGGCTCGATTATTCCGAGGCGGTATCCCGCCTAGCCAGCGTCCGACATGCACTGCGACTGGTCGACGGCGGCTTCGGAAGCGGGCCGGGCGATGATCTCGACGATCGGCTTGCTGAAGCCTGGGACGATGCAGGCGAAGCGCGGCAACGCTGCTTCGATCGGCGCTCGGGGCGGCTGGTCGGACAAACCGCAGCGGGCATCGAAGCACTCCTTGGGGTTCGCCATGAAGGGCGCGAGCCGCACCAGGAAGCAAGCCGAACGCTCGTTGATGAGATCCGCCGCGAACTTCACGATCTTGCGGGCGTCGTCCTCGCCTAGGCCGGGCCCGTCACTTTCGGGGTCGAGGGATCAGCGCCCCACTCGCTCCAGCTGCCGTCATAGAGAAGCGTATCGTCATTGCCCGCAAGGTGCGCAGCAAAGATCAGGCTGTTGGCAGTCACACCCGAGCCGCAGCTCGCCACGAACCGCTGGTCAATCGGAACTCCGCTCTCGTCGAATAAGCGCCGGATCTCGTCGGTGGATTTGAAACGACCGTCCTCACGGTAGAGCGATCCGAAGGGAAGGTTGCGGGCGCCCGGCGCATGGCCCGCCGCAACGCCGGGCCGAGGATCCGCCTCGCTGCCCTCGAAACGGGCCCGGCCGCGGGCGTCGAGCCAGGAAAATCCGCGCCCCGCCAGGAGCTGCTCCTTGGTCACGGTCTCGACACGCTCCTTGATGTCGAAGCGCGCGCGGCGCGGCTCGGCCTCACCGCTTTCGACGGGACGGCTCTCGGAGCGCCATTTTCCAAAGCCGCCATCGAGAATTGCAACCTTCTCGGCGCCGAAATGGCGGAGCATGAACCAGCCGCGCGCCGCAGTACGCGTCGGTGAATTGTCATAGACGACAATGCGGTCCCGACTGCCAATGCCGAGCTCTTCCATCGCCGAGCGAAAGTCCGCAGCGCTCGGAAGCATGTGCGGCGCAGGATTGGAACGATCGCTGATCTTGTCGATGTCGAGGAAACGTGCGCCAGGGATATGCGCGGCGAGATATTCGTCGCGGCCGCTCCGCCCGAGGGCAGGCATGAACCAACTCGCATCGACGCTCACAAGATCCGCGTCCCCAAGGTGGTGCTGAAGCCAATCGGTCGATACAAGCGAGTCCATGGCGCGAGGATAGGCGCGTCGTCAGACTGCTGCTAGGTGGTGCGCATGGAGACGCGCCACCTCGGCCAGGCCAGCCAGCTGCCCGCTTCACCCGAGGAAGCCGTACTCGACTATGTACCGAACCCTCGGCCGGGAACGCTCTATCTCGTCCGCTTCGCGGCGCCCGAGTTCACGTCCCTCTGCCCGGTCACGGGTCAGCCCGACTTTGCACATCTTGTCATCGACTATGCCCCGGCTGAGAAGATCGTCGAGAGCAAGAGCCTCAAGCTCTTCCTCGGCTCCTTCAGAAATCACTGTGGCTTCCACGAAGATGTCACTGTCGGCATCGGGCAGCGACTGGTCGAGGAGATGCGGCCGCAATGGCTGAGGATCGGCGGCTACTGGTATCCCCGTGGCGGCATTCCGATCGACGTCTTCTGGCAGAGCAGCGCGCCGCCAGCGGGCCTGTGGCTTCCGGAGCAGGGCGTGCAATCCTATCGGGGAAGGGGCTGAGCCATGGCTGGCGGGCCAAAGATCGCAATCCTTGGAGCTGGCTCGGTGGGCTGCTTCATTGGCGGGGCCTGGTCGGCCGCCGGCCTCGATGTGACGTTCATCGGCCGGCCCAAGCTATCAAAGGACATCGACGAGCATGGCCTGACGCTCAGCGATTATACAGGCTGGGAAGCGCGGCTCGCGCCCGGTGACGTCGATTACCGATGCGGTCCCGAAGCCCTAACGCAGGCGCAGATCATCGTCCTCACGGTGAAGAGCGGGGACACCAGGACAGCTGCCGACGAGATCGCGATGCATGGTACCGCCGGCGCAACGGTGATCAGCTTCCAGAACGGCATCAGCAATGTCGACGTGCTCGAACAGGGTCTTGGCGGCCGCTTCGAGATAGCCCGCGGCATGGTCCCCTATAATGTCGCCTATCTCGGCAAGGGCCGGTTCCACAAAGGCGTTGCGGGCGATCTCCATGCCGAGCTGCGCGCGGGCGTCCGCTTGCTCGCGGACGCCGTCCGGGGCGGACCCGCAGCGCTCAGGATCAATGATGACATGCTTGGCCTTGCCTGGGGCAAGCTCCTCATCAACCTCAACAATGCGATCAATGCCCTCTCCGGGCGCACACTCCTCGATGAACTGAAACGGCGCGACTACCGGCGGGTCTTCGCAGCTTCGATCCGCGAGGGTCTCGACCTCCTGAAGCGCGCGGACATCCAGCCTGTGTCCGTCGGCCCGGTTTCCATCGAGATGCTGCCGCGCATCGTCAATTCGCCAGATTGGCTGTTCAACCATGTCTTCATCAGCCGCTGGAAGATCGACGCCAAGGCGCGCTCCTCGATGGCCGACGATCTTGCCGCCGGGCGCAAGACCGAGATCGACTATCTGAACGGAGAGCTGGTCCGGCTCGCCGACCGTCTGCAACGAGCCGCACCCGTCAACCGGGCCATCGTCGAGCTGGTTCGAAAGGCGGAAGCGGGCGCGGACCCGCTCCCTCCCAAGGCCCTGTCCAACGCCGTCCTCGGCAGCTAGCGGAAGCTTGGCTCCGGGGTTGGTGCATCGTCGAAAGCGGTGGCGACCGAGGCCCGTCCCTTGGTCCACCAGTAAAGCCCGGCGACCGCGACCCCGAAGACGACGATGCTTACCGGGATAACCGAGGAATAAGGCTCGATAAGCGCAAGAACATTCGCGCTGTCCTTCGATCCCGCTTTCTCGGCTCCCGCGACCGCGAAGGCGTAGACGACGCCCATCAGGCTCTCGCCGACGATAAGGCCCGTTGCCATCAACGTGCCCATCCGTTCGGCAAAGGCCGGGCTGCGCGACGTGATAGCCCAGCGATTGTACAGCCAGCCGAGGACGGCACCCAAGGGAATGAGGAGCGTGGCTTCCATCGGCAGGTAGATGCCCATTCCGATGGCGAGCGGGGGCAGGTACATCCGTCCCGTCGAGCTGCGCTTCAGGACCTCGTCGACGATGACCGCGACGACGCCGATGATCGCGCCCTCGCCGATCAGTCCCCAGTCGAGGCTACCGCCAAGGACGCCTTGCGCAATGGTCGAGATGATGGCCGCCTGCGGAGCCGCGAGCGCGTTCGCCTTCGCGCCGGGAGCTCCCTGGAAGGTGAAGGCGGAGTTGAGAAGATCGAGGATCGGCGGAATAACGACAGCGCCGAACACGACACCGAGAACCAGCGCGACCTGCTGCCTCCAGGGCGTCGCCTCCACCAGTTGCCCTGTCTTCAGGTCCTGCAGGTTGTTGTTCGAGATCGTCGCGACCCCGAAGATGATCGCCGTCACGAAGAGGGCGAACGCGACCAGCGACTTGGTAAGATCGCCCGTGACGCCCGGGAACAGCGCTGCAAGGATCAGCGAGATGCCGAGGACCGAGAGGATCCCGACTCCCGAGATCGGACTGTTGGAGGCGCCGATGAGGCCCGCCATATAGCCGCAGACGGCCGCGATCACGATGCCAGCGACCAGCGTGTAGATGATGCTGATCACGATGGTTACGCCAGGGCTCTGGGCGATCGGCGCGGTGTTTCCGAACGCATAGAGAAGGAAGCCGATCGGGATCATCGAGACGAGAATGGTGCCGGCAACGATGCCGATCGGAATGTCGCGCTCGGTGATCGGTAACTCTGCGCCGCGGCCTGCCTTGCGCTCTCTATTGGCGGCGAGCGCCGCCCTGATCCCGGATATGATCGGTCCAATGATGCGAAGGAGCGTCCAGATGGCCGCAATTCCGATCGTGCCGGCGCCCACCATGCGCGCCTTCATCCGGAACGCCGTGCTGACGAGCTTGTCGAGATCGCCTGCTGCCTGGGCAATCAGGCCGGCATCCTGTGTCCAGTGCGGAACGATGAAGACCCAGCTGATGACGAGTCCCACGACCATCGCCAGTCCAACCGCAAGTCCGACGAGATGACCAACGCCGATGAGCGCCATGGAAAGATTTGCGGAGATTCCGCTCGCACCAGCGCCGACACGAAAGTTGCGCGCGGCCGCATCGACGAGGAGGCGGGTCTTGGCGATGATGAAATAAGCCGCGGAGATCAAGGTCGAGCCGCTGATGAGGACCAGCCCGCGCCGGTTTTCCTCGGCGCCCCCGACACCTGATCCCACTTTGAGGACCTCGGCCGCAGCAACGCCTTCGGGATAGGGAAGGTCGGTCCCCGTGACCAGCGCCCGGCGGAGCGGCACGGAATACATGACCCCGAGAATACCGCCGATGCCGATGACAGCGACCGACAGCCAGTAGGGGAATCCCGTCCACCAGCCGACCATGATGAGGCCGGGAAGGACGAAGATGATCGCCGACAGCGTTCCCGCCGCCGAAGCGATCG
>DATMHD010000308.1:0-3268 GCA_035555075.1 Sphingomicrobium sp.
GCGTGCAGCCCGTTTCTTCGTCGAGAAGTTCCCGGGCCGTTCGCTCTACGCAGTTAAGGCGAATCCTTCTCCCGATCTGCTGCGCATCCTGTGGGAAGCCGGCGTCACCCACTTTGACGTCGCATCGATCGGGGAAGTCCGCCTGCTCAACGAGACGCTGCCCGATGCAGTCCTCTGCTTCATGCACCCGGTGAAGGCCGAGGAAGCGATTGCCGAGGCCTATTTCGAGCGTGGCGTCAGGACCTTCAGTCTCGATACTGTCGAGGAACTCGACAAGATTGTCAGGGCAACGTCGCGCGACGGCATTCCGGCGAGAGACCTCAACCTCCTCGTTCGCATCAGGGTGAGCTCCGATCATGCCAAGCTCAGCCTTGCAGCAAAGTTCGGCGCCGACCCGCGCGATGTGAGCACGCTTCTGTTCGCTGCCCGCCAGGCCGCGGACGCACTCGGCATCTGCTTCCACGTCGGCAGCCAGGCGATGACTCCGGCTGCCTTTGCAGAAGCGATGACCCGGGTTCGTCAATCGATCATCGATGCTGCGGTAACGGTCGACATCGTGGATGTCGGCGGAGGCTTTCCCTCATCCTATCCCGGCATGGAGCCGCCGCCGCTCGAGACCTATTTCGCAGTGATCCATCAGGCTTTCGAGGCCCTTCCGATCAGCTATTCGGCCGAGCTCTGGTGTGAGCCCGGACGAGCATTGTGCGCGGAATATGCGAGCGTCCTGGTGCGGGTCGAGAAGCGCCGCGGCGACGAGCTCTACATCAACGATGGAGCCTATGGCGCACTGTTTGACGCCGCGCACATCGGCTGGCGCTATCCGGTCCGCCTGATCCGTGACGAGGAATCCCGCGTCCGCCACGCGCAGTTCAGCTTCTACGGCCCCACTTGCGACGATCTCGACCACATGGCGGGTCCCTTCGAGCTCCCCGCAGATGTCGGTCCTGGCGACTATATCGAGGTCGGGATGCTCGGCGCCTACGGTTGCGCGATGCGCACGCAGTTCAACGGCTTCGGCGTCGTCGACTGCGCGGTCGTCGAGGATGAGCCGATGGCGAGCCTTTACGGTGCGGAGGCACCGGCGATCTCGAACATCGTGAAGCTGTAGGTCTTTCTCCCCTTCCGCTTCGGCGGAAGGGGGGCTAACCGCTCAAGCGGTTCATGGGGTGAGGCTGTCCCCCTTGCGAAACGACATGCCCTACCCTGATGCCGCTCTTCCTAGATGCGGCGACGCATTGGAGCATGACAATGGAAGCCGAAACGCTGAACAAGGTTCAGGATAGCGACCGGATCAACGACACCCGCAAGGCCGAGCTTTTGTCGACACCGATCGAACATGTCGACATCACCAAGTTCGACGCTCGTCCCATCATCGATTCGATGGGCAAGATGAGCTTCACGAGCCGGGATCTCGCCCGGGCGACGAAGATCTACAACACGATGCTCGAAGACCCGAGCTGCTCGATCATCCTGGTGGTCGCCGGCTCGACATCGGCCGGCGGGTGCATGGACCTCTATGCCGAGCTGGTGAAGTCGAACATGGTCGATGCGATCGTTGCGACCGGTGCGACGATCGTCGACATGGATTTCTTCGAAGCGCTTGGTCACAAACACTATCAAGCCAATGAAATCCCTGACGATGATACTCTAAGGTCGCTCTACATCGACCGGATCTACGATACCTACATCGATGAGCAGCAGCTGCAGGATTGCGACCACACGATCGGCCTCATTGCCGATGGTCTTGAGCCCCGGCCCTACTCCAGCCGAGCGTTCATCCGCGAGATGGGCAAGTGGCTGAGCGAAGGGAATGCGAAGAAGGAAGGGAGCCTCGTCCAGCTTGCCTACGAGCATGACGTGCCCATCTTCTGCCCGGCGTTCACCGACAGCTCGGCGGGTTTCGGCCTCGTCAAGCACCAGGTCGACGCGATGAAGCGGGGCGGCCATTACATGACGCTCGACAGCATCGCGGACTTCCGCGAGCTCACCGACATCAAGATCAAGGCCGGAACCACGGGTCTCCTGATGATTGGCGGCGGCGTTCCGAAGAATTTCACGCAGGACACTGTCGTATGCGCCGAGATCCTGGGGCACGACGACGTCGAGGTCCACAAATATGCCGTTCAGATCACCGTCGCCGACGTCCGCGACGGAGCCTGTTCGTCCTCCACGCTTCAGGAAGCTGCAAGCTGGGGGAAGGTCTCGACCGCAATGGAGCAGATGGTCTTTGCCGAAGCGACTTCGGTGCTTCCGCTGCTCGCGAGCGACGCGTGGCACCGGGGCGCGTGGCGCAACCGCGAGAAGCGGCGGTTCGCCAAGCTCTTCGACTGAGCGAGGGAGTACCGTCACCGGTGAACGAAAGCACCCTCCCCCGGCAGGAACGGGGGAGGCCCCTTCTCATCCGCGGACAAATGACGCCGCAAGCTCGACGTGGGTCGACCAGCGGAATTGTCCCACGGGTTCCACCCAGCGAAGGCTGTAGCCCCCGTCAACGAGAGTCCTCGCGTCACGGGCAAAGGTCGCGGGATTGCAGCTCACATACGCAATCCGCTCGACGCTCGACGATGCAAGCGCTGCGACCTGCTCGGCTGCGCCGGCCCGGGGAGGATCGAGGATGACGGCATCGAACCGGTTGAGCTCACCCGGGTCTAGGGGCCGCCGGTAAAGGTCCCTGTGCTCGACGTTGATCGATGGCGCTGCCCGCTTCAATGCTGCGGCAACATCGCGTGATGCCTCCGCCGCATGGCTTGCTCCGCTTGCAAGAGCGAAGGTCCCGAGGCCGGCGAAGAGATCGGCGGTCTTGCGCGCTCCCGCGGTCGCCTCGCGGACGGCTTCTGCAAGAGCCGCTTCTCCATCCTCCGTGGCCTGGAGGAACGCTCCAGTTGGAAATCCAACGGCTATGCCTGACAGAAGGACCCTTGCAGGCGTTGGCTCGAACAGGATGTCGGGTCCAAGGCCCCGGTCGACGCTGAGGCGCGCGAGCCCGTGCTCCATCGCAAATGACGTCAGTTGTTCGATTTCGGCCAAGCGCCCGGCGAAAATGCCCTTGATCAGCACGTCAGCTCCGCCCTCGATCACGGTCAGCTGAACCTCGGCGATGCGCCGCGGCGTAAGAAGTCCCGAAAGGAGCTGCCGGAGTGGATCCACAAGCCGGAAGAGTTCGGGCCTGAGCACATGGCATTCGTGCATGTCGATGATCCGGTGCGCCAGCTCGGCTTTGAAAGCGACCACGGCGCCCTGCCCGACCTTCATCGCCTTCATCGCGGCT
>DATMHD010000309.1:0-4129 GCA_035555075.1 Sphingomicrobium sp.
CGCCGCGGGTCAGGACATATTTATCGGCCTTGGTGAAGGACTCGCCGATCGCCCGCTCCTCGCCGGTCACATAGGGCCAATAAGAAGCGAAGATGTCGTAGGTCCGGCGCCCGAGCAGCAGCCCGAACGGTGGCTTCAACAGCTCGCCGATCGCGGATTCCGCCACCTTGTCGGAATAGCCCATCTGCCATCCGCCATGGGTGAAGCCGTCGGTCGGGTCCTCGGACTTTCCGCCCGGAGCCTGCATGACGCCGTCGAGCGTCTGGAAGATTGCCCCGACGATCCTACGCATCGGCCGGCACTCCGTCGGCGGCGGCCTCGAGCGCGGCGATATCGATCTTCTTCATCGACATCATCGCCTGGAAGGCGCGCTTGCCGCGCTCTCCGCCCTCGGCGTTCAGCTCCATCAGTCGGCGTGGGGTGATCTGCCAGGAATAGCCCCACTTGTCCTTGCACCACCCGCACATGCTTTCCTGCCCCCCGTTGCCGACAATGGCGTTCCAGAGGCGGTCCGTCTCCTCCTGGTCGTCGGTCAGGATCTGGAAGCTGACGGCCTCGGTAGGCTTGAACTGCGATCCGCCATTGAGCGCCACGAACGGCTGACCGCATAGCGTGAAGGAAACGGTGATCTCCTCTCCCGCCGGCGTCGAGGGGTTATCGACCGGCGAATCCATTCCGTGCCCGACGCGACTGTCGGGAAAGGTGCGCGCATAGAACTCCGCTGCTTCGCGCCCCTGGCCCCGGTCGAACCACAGGAGGGTGACCATCTTGCTCGAGCTCACTGCTGTCCTCCTTCGATGACCATGAAGAATGCGCCTTGCGGATCGTTGGCCTGGATGATGCGGCCGCCGCCGGGGACTTCGGTCGGCCCGAACAGGATCTCACCCCCGCCGGACTTCACCGCCTCGATGCTCTTCTCGAGATTTTCGACGCGGAAGCAGAAGCGCCAGGCAGGCGGGCGCCCCGGCGGAGCGAACATGGCTCCGATCATCGTGCCGTCCTGCTCGATGAACTGGTAATCGCCCATCTCGCCCATCGGCATCGTGCCGCCGAGCGTCCAGCCGAACAGCTCGGTGTAGAATTTTTTCGCCGCCTCGAGGTCGCTGGTGACGAGCTCGTTCCATGCGCAGTGCCCAATCTCTCGCGGGGAGAAGACATCGCTCGTCGCGCTGGGATCGTTCGCGGGAGGGATGGGCTTCATGACATAGATGGGCGCGCCTTGCGGGTCGGCGATCATTGCGATCCGGCCAACATTCGGGATGTCGCTCGCCGGCATCAGCGCCCGGCCGCCTCGCCGCTCGACTTCCGCGACCGTCCTGTCGACGTCCTCGACGTTCACGTAGCCGAGCCAGGTCGGCCTCGCGCCGTGCGACTGCATCTCCGGGCTAAGCGTGAGGACGCCGCCGGCCGTTCCGCCGTCGCTGCGGTTGATCATGCGATATTCGGTGTCGCCGCCCGGCATCGCCGAGTGTTCATCGATGTTCCAGCCGACCACGGCGTCATAGAATTGCTTCGATGCCGCCGGATCGGGGGTCATCAGCTCGTACCAGATGAAGTCGCCGGCAGCATTGCCGCGAGTCTCCTGCGGGGCGGCGGGCGCCGCCTCGTCGCGAACGTCGGTCATGGCTCTTCCTCCTTGAAATCGGGCGCGAAGGTTCAGGCGGGTTCGCTGACCTTCGCGAGCGTGTCGATCAGCGGCTTGAACCCGCCCCAGAACATGCGCTTGCCGTCGAAAGGCATGGGCTGCGCGCCCGGCTGCATTTCCGGATCGGCCATGATCGCCTGCCACCCGGCGTCGCGGGTCGCCTTGTCGGGCCACAGGATGAACGAGAAGACGACGTTCTCATTCTCCTCAGCCTTCACCGCCATGAAGAAGTCGGTCGTCTTGCCATGCTCGAGACCGTCGCCGACCGCTTCGACCGTTCCGAGCGCCCCCTGCGCCTTGGCCTTGCGCGCGAACATCTCCGCGATCTTGCGATATTCGTCTTCCTTGCCGTTCTGCAGGGGGACGATGAATCCGTCGAGGTAGCTCATGCTGCTTCTCCTTGAGGTTCGTGCTCGCGGAACACGTCGAGCTGGTCCGACAGGGCCCTTTGGAACGCGGGCCGTGCTTCCCCGCGCTTCACGAAGGCGGAGAGATTCTGAAACTGGTGCAGGACGCGATCGTCGCGCAATTGCCGGAGCGCCGTGACCATCATGAGATCGCCGATCGTGAAGCGATCCTCGAGCCACTCCTTCTCGCCGAGCGAATCGGACAGGCATTTCAGCCGCCCCTCGATGCGCTCCATGAACTTGGGCCGCGCCCCGTCCGCCCAGGGTTCGTCACGATTGAAGACGTTGACCAGGATCAGCGGAAAGATGGTCGGCTCGATGCTGTTGAGCGCCGCGATCAGCCAGGCGATTCCCCGCATCCGCCCTTGCGTGTCCGAGGGCAGGAGCCGCTCGTCCTGCATTCCGAGGTGGATCAGAATCGCGCCGCTTTCGAACAGCTCGACCTCATTGTCCTTGTAGATCGGAACCTGTCCCCACGGCTGCTCATGGAAATATTCCGCGGGCCGGGGCTTGGTGGCGTCGAGCAGGCGTACCCGGTATGGGCGTCCGATCTCCTCGAGCGCCCACCGCAGCCTTAGGTCGCGGACCAGTCCTTGCGCGAACGGGGGCACCCAGCGGAATGCGCTGATCTCCACCTCCGCATTGGGATCGATCGGCATATCTCGCCTCCTATCCGTCCGATGTTACGCCGCGCAGTTCTCAGGATGCGCTCCCTTTTCGGCGAACTCGGGGTCCATCCACAGCGGCTCCCACTGGTGGCCGTCCGGATCCTCGAAGTCGCGGCCATACATTGGCCCGTCTCCAGTCTCGCTCTTCAGAGACTGGTCGATCTTGCCACCGGCGGCGGCCGCGGCGTCGACGATCCGATCGACCTCCGCCGCGCTGTCGCAGGATATGCACAACATTACCTGACTGCTGTTGTTGGCATCCGCAATCGGCTTGCGGGTGAACGTTGCATAGAAGGGATGAGTGAGCAGCATCACGGAGATCGTGTCGCTGAGCACCATCATCGCCGCCGCGTCATTGCTGAACTTGGGTTCGTTCCTGAAGCCGATTGCCGAGTAGAACGCCTTCGAACGGTCAAGGTCCTTCACCGGCAAGTTCACGAAGATCATCCGCGACATTCTTTCCTCCTGTTGCGACTCGATTCGCTTGCTTTTTGCGCGCCCGAGTTATAAATTGCAACTGTGCAGTCAGAAAAACTAACTAAACATCGGAAACTCGACGAAAAGCGCCGGTACGAGGACGCGTGCGGGCTGGCCCATGCGCTCGACTTGCTCGGCGAACGCTGGGCCATGCTGGTGCTGCGCGAGCTCGCCTACGGCCCGCGCCGCTTTTCGGAGCTGAAGGCCGACCTCACAGGAATCAGCGCGAATGTCCTCACGCAGCGGTTGACCGAGCTCGAGGATCGCGGTCTCGTCCGGAAGACCAAGCTTCCGCCGCCGGCATCGGTCCAAGTCTATGAGGCGACCGAATGGGGCCTTGAGGCAATCCCGATGATCGCGTCGCTCGGCCGCTGGGCGGCACGAAGCCCGCTTCACGATCCGACGCTGCGGATGAGCCATGTCTCGGTCATCATGTCGTTCCAGACATTGATCTCGTCGGAGCGCGCTGCCGGGCTGCAGGCCCGTGTCTGCTTTCGGTTCGGCGATGCGGCCTATGTCACGATCGTCGCCGATGGCCGGCTTGATGTCGAACGGCGCGATGCCGACGATTGCGACGTCACCTTCATCGGCGCACCCAGCGACATCGCGGCGGTGATCCACGGCGGTGCGCCGTTCGAGCTGATCCGCGTCGAGGGAGACATGGCGCTCGCCGAGCGTTTCCGGACGCTCTTCCCACTGCCCGAGAAAGTCGCCTGAACATTGAGGCGAGCGCCTCGTTCACTTAAAGAACCCCGATGACCGATCTTCCCAACGTAATGCCCGAAAGCCGCGCCGAAACCCTGATCGCCTCGCCCGACAAGGTGGTGAAGGTGCGCGACCTGTTCGGGGTCGACAGCGACATGGAAGTTCCTGCCTTCAGCGAGGCCGACGAGCGCGTGCCCGACCTCGACCCGACCTACGTGTTCGATGCC
>DATMHD010000310.1:0-2859 GCA_035555075.1 Sphingomicrobium sp.
CGCGAGAACCGGAGTCCCGCTGATAAGCACCAGTAAGAATAGCCATTTCATGCCACGCCCCGCCTCTTCCGTTCCGTTTTGACACGGCTACGCCCGTGCATGAAGACCCAAGGCTTCTGAATGGGGAGCGAAATCGTCACGGATTGCAGCTACCGCCGCCGACTGTTCTTGGTCTAGGCACATTCTGGGGCTGAGCCACGGACGAACGTCCCAGCGAGAGACCGTGGACCGAAGGAGCGAGTGAGCCAGCATGTATTTGGGGGTGCCCCGATCACTCATCGTGCGCTTGGGGTGGACAACCCTCGGCTATGGCGGGGTGCAGGCCATTCGCCTGCTCAACAACATCATTCTTACCCGGTTGCTTGCTCCGCCCATCTTCGGGCTGATGGCGCTGATCAACGCGATCCGCACAGGCGTCGAGCTGCTATCAGATGTGGGTATAGTCCAGAATATCGTCAGCAATCCCCGAGGCGCGGAGCCCGATTTCCAGGACACGGCTTGGACGCTTCAGGCCATTCGGGGGTTCTTCCTGGCGATCGCCTGCCTGGTGCTGGCTGTCCCACTGGGTTCGTTCTTCAACTCGCACGAGCTTACCCTTCTGCTCCCGCTCGCTTCGCTGTTCTTCATTTTCAACGGCTTCGGATCGACTGCTCATGGGCTGATTCAGAAAGAGCTGAAGATCGCCCGTTTCAGCATGTTCGAGGTCGGCTTCGCATTTGTCACCCTCGTCATCCACGTCGTGGTCGTCCTGATCACGCCCACTATTTGGGGGCTTGTTCTCGCAAGCGTGCTGACGACGGCCGCGGCGATGATCATGACCTATCTGTATTTCCCCGGCATGCGACACCGGTTCATGATCGATCGAGCGATTGTCCGGCAACTCTTCAAATTTGGCAAATGGGTCTTCCTGTCTTCGATCGTCTATTTCTTCGCGATGAATTTCGACCGGCTCTATTTCGCTAAGCAGATTACCCTGTCGCAACTTGGTATTTACGGGATTGCGCGAGGGCTCGCCGACATGTTCAGCTTGTTGGTCCTTCGTTGCAGTAACTCAGTGCTCTTTCCAACCATTGCGGCTGCGGGCTTGGCACCCATTGAACTGCGTCAGAAGATCCTGCGCGGCCGGCGCACTTTGCTCGCCGCGGCGGCTGTCGCTGTCGGCGGCTTCCTCGCGGTCGCACCGGCAATCGTAAGGCTCCTTTACGACCCAAGATATGAATCTGCGGGTCCCATCGTGCAGATCCTCTGCGTAGGCCTGTGGTTCAACACGCTGGCCGCAACAAACGATTCCATCCTTCTCGGTCTCGGCCGACCCGCCTATCCGGCGATGTCCAACACAGCCAAGTTGCTAACCTACGTCCTCGGCGTGCCCCTGGCGTTCGCGTTGTTCGGTTTCGCCGCGGCGATCGCCGTCATCAGCGCCGGTGAAATCGTGAAATATGGAACGCTCTGGGCCCTTTCGCACAAGGAGCATTTGCGTTTTGGCCGGGACGATCTCGTCCTGACGTTGATCTTCGCGGGGACGGTAGTTGTATGCGCGGAGCTAGTCAGCTTAATCGGCTTCGGCGGGGGCTCGATCTATACTCAACTCGCCGGGCTCTTCGGCTTTCGATGAACAAGCGTACACGCACCACCATCGCCGTCGCGATCTGTACCTACAAGCGCAACGACCTGCTCGTGCGCTTGCTCAAAGCACTGCTCGCCTGCGCCGATCAGGTCCGCGATCGGGCCGCTCTGGGCGTGGCGATTGTCGACGACACGCCCGACGGGCAAGCGCATTCGGTGGCGGAAGCCTTCGCGAACCGGTTCGAGCTCGGCCTCGAATATCGCATTTCGGGCAAGCAGAACATTTCGCTCGCGCGCAACCTCGCGGTCGAAACGGCCATGGGCATGTCCGACTGGACAGTCATGACCGATGACGATTGCGAACCGCCGCCTCAGTGGCTGGAGGCACTCGTCGACCTGCAGGAGCGGACTGGAGCCGATGCGGTCACGGGCCGCATGGTCCGGCGCGTGCCGGAAGGCTCCCCGCGCTGGATCACGGAGCAGCCGTTCTTGGAGCTGGGCGTCGAGGAGCTTCCAGACGGCGGCGAAATGCCCGCCGCGGCCACCTTCAACACGATGATCTCGAACCACTGGCTGAAGGCTCACCCCGATATCCGGTTCGATCCGGACTACGGCGTCATCGGGGGCGAGGACATGATCTTCTTCCGCGCGGCGAAGGCGGCAGGCCTCGAGATCCGCTTCTCGGAGAGAGCCTTCGTCTATGAAAACGAGCCTGCCGATCGGGCCACATTCGGCTATCAACTCTATGTCCACTTCTGGCACGGCAACAGCGCCGCGCTTGCCTGCATCGAGAGCGGGATGAAACGGAGGCGCATGCTCGTTCACGGGTCCGCGTCGCTGGTAAGAGCCCTCCTCCGTCCGGCCGCCCGCGTTGTGCGAGGCCAGAAGCCGCAATTGCGCTTCGGCCTCGCCCAGGTCCTCCACGCGACCGGCAAGCTGCTTGGCACGGCCGGCGTTCGCGTCGATCACCGCTAGCGCCATGCGAATTCTCTTCGCCCTTCCGGGCCTGCATCGCTTCGGCCGGGGCGCCGAAGTCGTCTTCGAATCGGTCGCCCAGCAGATCGCCGAGCGCGGCGAGCATCACATCACCCTGGTCGGTTCCGGACAAGCACGGGCCGACCGCGCCTACGACTTCATCCACGTGCCCGCCGCATCGCGCGAGCATTTCGAGCGCTGGCCGCGGATTCCGTTCTTCCGCCATGAATTCATGTACGAAGAGCTGACGTTCGCGGTCGCGCTCGCCGCGCTTCCAGCGATTGGGAAAGCCGACATCACGATGACGTGCAGCTTTCC
>DATMHD010000311.1:0-4416 GCA_035555075.1 Sphingomicrobium sp.
CGCCGAGTGCCTTTCCGGGTTCGAGAAGCGCGGGGCTTAACGATCCGCTGCGGCGGGTCGGGCGTGACGACCACGACACCCCTCTCGATCCTACGCACGCACTCCCAGGGGATTCTGCGCCCATTGTCCTTTGCCGTCAGCCGCTCGATCAGGCTGCCGGGTCCGCAGGCGAGCGCAACGATACGCCCTTCGTTGCACTGGACGTCGTGGACTCGCCCGAGCGTCTCCCCGTCGAGCGTCTTCACCTTGGCGCCGCGCAAGTCCGAGAGCCGCTTCACAGCGCACCCCAGCGCGGTATCCATCGACGGACCTTGTTCTCGACGACATGGAGGCGGACCTGGTTGGCAGTGCACCTCAGTTTCACGACAGCGCCAATCTCGATGACCTCCTCGGCTGGCACGCGCGCCATTCGCTCCCCGGCAATCTTGCGCACTAGCCAGAATGCCCAAGACGGCATCCGACCGGAATAGGCGCCGGGCCCGACGAGGAGCGCCTTGATCCGCACGTCCTTGCCTGCAACGCCCTCGAGCTCGATGTCATCGACGATCCCGCACCAGCGCTCGTCGCGGTCGATAACGGGAAGGTCGAGCAACTGGCTGACCAGTTTCAGCGGAGCATCGATGTTCATGCCTGTCCCCCAGATGTCAGGAGGTAGAGCGGGATGGCAGCGATCGCGGCAACGGCGACGACGATGAAGTAGAACCAGCCGAGGCCCTTCGCGAGCCACTTGTTGGCGTAGGCGCCCATATAGGTCTTGTCGTTGGCGAGCAGCATCAGCGGCAAATAGCTGAGCGGAAGGACGACGATCGACAGCACGATTGCATAATTGACGAGATCCATGACCGGCGCCCCTCCAAGCACAATCAGCAAGGCAATGAGCATCAGGACGACCCACGCGAGAGTAAAGCGCGGAGCTTCCCAGGGCTTCTTGTGCCGGCCCCACTCCCAGCCGAAGAATTGCGCGATCGAATAGGCGTTGGCCATGCACGTTTCGACGGCAGCACCAGCAACGGCAAAGAACATCCCGACAAGTGCCAGGATAAGTCCGGCCTTTCCGAACGGAATCGCGGCCTCGAGGGCGACGCTGCCGGGCATCTGCGGTGCCACATCCGCTGCTGCGAAGAGTTGCGCTGCGATCGCGACGATGGCGATGGACAAGAGGGTACCAAGGCCCATCCCGGCGATGCTTGTCACCCGGTTGGTGAGCAGGTCCTTGGGGCCCCACTCTTCCTCGATCCCCCCGGCCGAATAGAAAAAGGCCTCATAGGGGAAGAGGACGGCGCTGAAGATTGCGACGATGAAATAGCAGTAAGTGAGAAGCTCTTTGGTGCTGAGCCCGTGCGGCACCTGGGGAACAAAGCCCCCGGCGATCTGCGACCACGGCGGGCGGATCGCAACCAGGGCCGCGACGAAGATCACCATGAACAGACCAAGCAGTCCATAGGCGCGTTCGATCCACTTGAATGGCAGGAACCAGATTGAGGCTGTAAGCGCGATCATGCTCACCAGGCACATCAGCCGATAGGGTGCGCCGGTCAGGTGATTGAGGATAAGGCCGAGGCCGCCGATTTCGGCCGCGCAGGTGATGAGAGTGCTCACTAGCGAAGCTGCCAGCGTCACCATTCCAAGCTTCAGCCCGAGCCGGTGGCGGATGAGACTAAAGACCGGCTGGCGGGCGACGGCCGCCACCCGGCCGCACATCTCCCCGAACACCATGATGCCGATCGTCGCAAAGACGAAGGCGGAGATGAGCGCATAGCCGAACATGGAGCCGGCCTGCCCGGAGAACACCAATTGGCTAATGTCCACGAAGCCGCCAACGGCGGTCATAATGCCGAGCGTGAGCTCAAGCGGATTCAAGGCTGTCCTCGATCTGCTTGAGCCTCGCCGATCGGGCGTGCAGGGCTTGTGGGGACGCATCTCCCGGTTCTTTGAGCAGTTGGCTGATTTCCTCGCCGTAGTCGCTGTCAGGCTGCGTCAATGCGCGTTGTGCGGACTGGAGCTGCTGGCGCAGGTCCTTCCTCATGGTCTCTGTATAGACGCTGGTCAGGTTTCCCTTGGCGGCCTGGTCATTCACCAAGGCCCATTCCGCGGCCAGCGAGCGTGCGGCCGCGATCGACGGAAGGTCGGTTTCCGGCTCCTTCGAACAGCCCCATAGCAGCAACGCAAACAGCCATGCCAAGCGCATGGCGGCATAACCGTTGCGGCGGTGAACCGTTCCAGCTCAATGCTGGCCGTGAGCGATGCGCCGGCCCTTGGCGGAAAGGGTCCGGAAGGTGATCGAGAAACGCAGGAAATCGCCCGGCGCAATACTATGTTCCCACTCCCATCGGGCTTCACCGGCAAGCATGTACGCCGAACGGGGAAGCACCTCGAGCCGGGCGCGTCTGAAGCCGGTGGCAACACGCTGCCGAAAGCGCAGTTTCGCAGGCGTGCCTAGTGAAATCCCGACCACGTTTTCGAACACGTCGCGATCGCGGTGCCAGCCGATCCCGGCACCGGGATCGTATCGGGCGACAAGGGCGTGAACGAAATCGGTCGGCCGTGCCCCGGCAAGAACAGCCGCGGCTTCACGAGCAGGCTCCAGCCATTGGGGTATCGGCGGCGCTGGAGTGAAGCTCGCATCGTCGAAATCGTAGCGCCAGCCGTAGCTTTCAGTCCGCCGATTGCCGAGCCACCCCTGGAAACGGAAAGGCGCGAGGTCCATCCCTTCCAGCCGTCGCACCAGGGACTGCTCTTCCGATCGGCCAATAAGGTCGTCTTCGTATTTCAGGCCCGCGATCAGGGGCTCGTTGAAGAGCAGACTCGTCAGATGAACAGCTCGCCGAGCTCCGAAGGTCTCAGCTCCGGCGCAAGTTGATCGAATGTACATTGCCGCGGATCCTTGTCCGGCCTCCACCGAAGGAAGCCTGTGCCGTGACGGAAACGGCGGCCGGTGACCTGATCGTATCTCACCTCAACCACGAGCACGGGCCGGAGCGGCTGCCATGCCATGGATCGCGCCGTGTTCCAGCGGCTCGGGCCTCCCGGAGCACTTCCGGTGAAGCCAGGGGCTTGGACCAGCTTCTCGAGCTTGTGGGTGAGTTTCGGGCGCTCGGCCGATGGAATGGCCGAAGTAAACCCGACGTGGTCGAGCCGTCCCTCGTCATCATACAATCCAAGGAGGAGTGAGCCGACTTCCTTCTTCTTCTCCGCGTAGCGAAAGCCCCCCACCACGCAGTCGGCGGTCCGCTGCTGCTTTACCTTGATCATGGCTCTTTCGCCCGAGCGGTATTCAAGGTCGGCGCGTTTGGCGATGACTCCATCGAGCGCTCCTCCGCTGCGCGAAAGCCACTCGAGCGCCACCCTTCGGTCGCAGGTCATCGGAGAGAGGTGAAGCCCCGGAACCTGGTTCTGCGCGAAAAAGCGTTCCAGTTCCTTGCGACGCTTTGAGAGCGCAAGATCGCCGAGCCATTTGCCGTCGATCTCCAGGAGGTCGAACGCCATCAGTTCGGCGGGCGTTTCCTTCGCGAGCTTTTTCACCCGGCTTTCCGCCGGGTGCAGTCGAAGCTGCAATGCCTCGAATGACAATGCGTCTCCAGCGGGAATGATGAGCTCGCCGTCGAGAAGAAATCTCTTGGTCCGCAAGCCCTCCAGCATGTCGAGCACATCCGGGAAGTAACGCGCGAGGGGTTTACCGGATTTGGATATGAGCGAGACTTCGTCCTGCTCCCGCTTCGCAAGGCAGCGAAAGCCGTCCCACTTGGGTTCGAATTGCCAACTTCGGCCCTCCGGCAGTTCGGACGCGAGAAGGGCCTCCATGGGCGCGGGAACCGCAGGCTCTGGCATTTCGGCTGAACGATCAACATCGCCGGCCGGTCCGAAGGAGGTTCCCGGACAATAAAAAAGCCGCCCTGGCGGGCGGCCTTTCTGGTTGGTTGCGGGGGCAGGATTTGAACCTGCGACCTTCAGGTTATGAGCCTGACGAGCTACCGGGCTGCTCCACCCCGCGCCATCGTTCAAACATTCTACGCCAAACAAAAACGCCGCCGCGAGTTAGGGCTCGGCGGCGGCATTTTCAACATCGTGAATGGGTCCGCCTTCAAAGGAGCTTGCAGGAACATTGTCCCGGCAGTCCCCGCACCGCCAGCAAAGCCTGGCGACGACCTACTCTTCCACTGCTTAAGCAGTAGTACCATCGGCGCTGTCCGGTTTCACGGCCGAGTTCGGGATGGGATCGGGTGGGTCACGGACGCTATGGCCACCAAGCTATGGTGACGGTGCGAAAGCGGAACTAGAAATCGATCGTGCATCTAGCTGAGAACAACCAGTTCAACAGCAGAGCTGTCGATGATGGTGGGACTCTCAAGCGCGAAATGAGTAATTAGGACCGGTTAGCTTCACGCATTACTGCGCTTCCACACCCGGCCTATCAAC
>DATMHD010000312.1:0-4806 GCA_035555075.1 Sphingomicrobium sp.
AGAGGCCTGTCCTTTCAGGCACCGTCCGCACCAGTTCACGGCTGCATCCTCGTCCTTCATAGGAAAGAAGCTTTGTTGAAGGGTCAGGGAAGGTGCGCACGGCGCGGCCGTTGCAGCGAACTTCCCACGACGGAAAATAGAAGACTGGCTCGATTGTCACCTTCCCGTCGAAGTGCGGCATTTGGTGCCGGGCGGCGATCTCGAGTGCCCATTTGGAGGGCCAGCTATATGGGCGATTGCCGGGAGGCAAATTCTCTGGGACGTCGGGATGAACTTCGCGCATGACGCGGTCCCCGAAGGCTGCGCTTTCCGGTTTTGCAGCGACGATGAACGCCCCCATCAAGGCGAATGCGACGAAGGCAATCGGCAACGGCGCTCGACCTTTGGGGGCAAGCATCGCCGCAGTGACGAACGCAAGCTCGGCAACCGGAAGCAGGCGAAACGGGAACTGGACGGAGCGAAGGACCGGCAGTGACCAGATTGCTGGAAGGACGCCAAGGGCGGCGGCAATGCACACGAGGGCGAGGATCGACCAGGCCGATCGCTCCCGAACCGCAAGCACAGCTGCAGGAACGAGGAGCGCTCCCGTGACGAGAAGGACCGAGCGGTAGGTCTGGTCCCGCCAGGCAAGCTTGTTCCAGACGCTCCAGGTCGCCGGCTGAAGTGTTGGGAGACCCCATAGATCCCCGCTGCTCCGATAATGTTCGAGGAGGAGTGCTGGAAAAAGATAGATGGCAGACAAGGCAACACCCAGCGCAAGCGCTGCTCCGATCTTGGCGAGCATGTGCGGCGACTTGCGCGCAATCATCAGTCCATAAGGTCCAATCAGGAACAGCGAGGCGAGAAGCGCGAGCGGAAGGTGGCTCATGATGAGAGCTGCATAGGCAAGTGCCGCTATCGGGATTGCGCCATGTCGTTCCTCGGCGATGCGCCGGATGCCCATGAGGACGAACGGCATCATTCCCGCGGCCAGGAATTCCGCGATCGCGCCTCGCTGATAGAAGTCGAACAGCTGATAGGGCGCGATCATGTAGAGGAGGGCTCCCGCCAGGGGCGCGCGGGTCTGGCCTTCGAGCCACAGGTAGACGCCGATACCCGAGAGGAGTGTCGCTGCTGCAAATGCGGCAACCAGCGCGCCGAAGGTCCCGAGGCCGACAAAGACGAACGCGGAACCAAGATAGAAGGCAAGCGGTGGATAATAATAGAAGACGGGCGATCCAAGGCCGGCGTGCGAAAGGGACAGCCAGCGTGGATACAAGGTTCCGCTTGCAAGCTCGCGGGCGAACTGGTCGAGCCAGACGAGGTCGATCCAGAAGCTGTCGTTGAGGCGAACTGGTCCAAGAGCGGCGGGAAACGCGATGAGGATCGCGCTTATCGCGAGCGCCGCGATTGCAACCGGCCTTGCAAGTCCCCCCCGGGTCATCAGTTCTTAACCTTCTTTATTCATCAGACCTGCGTGATCCACGCGCGTTCGGATGATGCCAACGGGCAAGTGCCTCGGCCGCAGCTTGCCGTCATTCTCCCTATCCTGCTTGCGATTGTCTTTCGCGCTGCCTGCTGGAACCGGCGACCGCCCGACATGGGCATCTTCCTCGAACCCTGGTTCAACCACATCGTTCATTACGGTCCGATCAACGCATTTCGACATCCGTTTAGCAACTATGAGCCCGCGTATCTTTACCTTCTCGCCATAGGCTCGCTTGCGCACAATGCACTCGCCGCCATGACGATCATCAAGATCATCTCGGTGCTTGGTACGATCTTCCTGACATTTGCGCTGGCGGACCTTCTGGGGGCTGCCGGCGCGCAGCGTCGGGAGGCACTCGTCGCGCTCGTCCTCCCGAGCTTCGTCTTCAACGACGCCTTGTTTGCGCAATGCGATGCGCTCTGGGCGGGAGCCTCGACCTTCGCCCTTGCAGCGATGATCCGTGGACGGACCGCACGTGCGATGGTCTGGTGTGGTGTCGCAATCGCCTTCAAGGCGCAGGCAGCATTCATTGCACCCGTCATGGTCGGGGCGATGATCGGCCGGCGCGCACCTCTATGGCAATGGCTCCTTCCCGCCGGAGTCTTCCTCGCATCTCTCGTCCCCGCCTGGCTTGCGGGCTGGCCCGCGATGAAGCTGCTCACGGTCTATCTTGACCAGGCGAGCTGGGACCAGATCCCCGGCCGCCTCGGCAATCCCTGGATGGCCGCGACAATCTTTGCGGAGCAGTCGGCGCAGGACTGGTTCTTCCTTGGCTACCTTGCAGCGGGCCTCGCGGCCCTCGTCATCACTGCGCTCGCAGTTCGCTCGTCCCACGACGCGCGTCTCCTCATCCTCCTCGGGGCAATTTCGGGAACCGTCCTTCCGTTCCTCCTCCCCAAGATGCTCGAGCGCTATTATTTCCTTGGCGACGTCATGACGCTGGCGCTTGCGCTCTCCTGGAAATCGAGGACGACAGGCTTCGTCCTAAGGGCTGTGCAGCTGGCCTCGATCCTCTCGCTCATCACCTACATCCATTTCTACCATCATCCCTATCTTGCGCTCGTTGGTGCAGCTTGCGCGCTGGCGGGGCTGGTTGCGATGGCGAGGCTTGCAGGGCGAGAGTTCGACCGCCTGAGCGGAGCGCCATTGGAAGGATGGCGCGCGCGTGCCCGCACCTTCATCGGACAGACTTCGTCTCTTGTGGCCTCGAGGGAGAGGAAAGTCGGGTGAGCTCTACCGGGCGCGAAGCTTGGAAGGGCTCACCCGTGCTCGGCACAGGGGCAACGTTGCACCGAGCAATCCGTTACATGTGAGCGCCCCGACCCGGCGCCTTTGACCCGGGAAACTGGACGGAATCGACGCGATCATATCAGTTTGCCGATCCCAAATGCGTCAAAACCGTTACGCTGCCATAGGGATTCGCAGCGAGTCGGGCAACGTCCGTTTAACGAAAAATGAAGGGATGCTGACGAAGCGCGTCCCGAACCGATTTTGTGCTGAAGCCCTAGCTCAGGCGTCGGCCGGGCTTGGTGCAGGCATCCTGTCGATGCGGACCTTTTCCGCCGTCGGCGCATCCGCCTTCAATCGTTCGACGATCGCTTCTGCAACGATCTCGGGCGCCTTGACGCTTTCGGGCTCCTCGCCGGGAAAAGCGAGCGCGCGCATGCGCGTGCGCGTCGCGCCGGGATCGATGATGTGAACGCGGATGCGCTTTGTATGCGCAGTCTCGTCCGCATACGCGCCAAGCAGGGTCTCGAGGGCGGCCTTGGACGAGCCATAGGCGCCCCAGAAAGCGCGCGGCTCGCCGCCGACGGAGGAGGTGAGGGCAACAACCTCCGCCTCGTCAGCCTGCCTCAGAAGCGGGTCGAAGGCGGCGATGAGTGCCTGGTTCGCAAGGAGATTGAGGCTGAGGAGACGCGCATAATCCTTGGGATCAATGTCCTGCACCGGGCTCAAGGATCCGAGCATCGCAGCATTGAGGACAAGAAAGTCGAGCTTCTTCCATCGTTCGGCCACGGCGCCTGCGAGCTTTCCGATGCTCTCGCCTTCAGTGAGGTCCAGTGGAGCGATCGTCGCCGTGCCGCCAAGGGAATGGATTCGTTCTTCGACCTGCTCGAGCGCAGACGCGGTCCGTGCAACGAGGATCACATGGGCACCCGCCGCTGCAAGCGCTTCGGCGGTTGCCGCACCAATGCCGCGGCTCGCGCCGGTGACGAGCGCAAGGCGGCCGGCGAACGGTTTCGAATCGGTCATCGGGCCGCCTCTAGCGGCTTAGCGGCTCGCAACCAAAGAGAGCGGCGCTCCGCCCTCCTTTTCGCCAAGATCGGTGAGCGAGGTCGGATAGAGGCCGGTGAAGCAGGCGTCGCAGCGCTGCGGCTGGACCGGATCCCGCTCCTGGCCGAGCGCTCGATAAAGCCCCTCGATCGAGATGAAGGCGAGGCTGTCGGCGTTGATGTAATCGCGCATCTGCTCGACGCTCATCTGGGCCGCAAGAAGCTTGGCCCGCTCGGGAGTGTCGACGCCATAGAAACAGCTGTGCCGGGTCGGCGGTGAGGCGATGCGCATGTGGACTTCGCGCGCGCCCGCGTCGCGCATCATCTGGACGAGCTTGACGCTCGTGGTGCCGCGAACGATCGAATCGTCGATGAGAACGATGCTCTTGCCGTCGATCAGCGCAGAATTTGCATTATGCTTGAGCTTCACTCCCTGGAGCCGGACATCCTGGCTTGGCTGGATGAAGGTCCGGCCGACGTAGTGAGAGCGGATGATCCCGAGTTCGAACGGGATTTTGCTCGCCTGGGCAAATCCGATGGCTGCCGGAACGCCGCTGTCGGGGACCGGGACGACATAGTCCGCTTCGACGGGCGCCTCGCGGGCAAGCTCGGCTCCGATGTTCTTGCGGACCTCGTAGACGGAGACGCCTTCGGCAATGCTGTCGGGTCGGGAGAAATAGACGTGCTCGAAGATGCACGGGCGCGCACCGACCTTCTCGAACGGACGGAAGGAACGGATGCCGCTGTCATTCACAAGGATGAGTTCGCCCGGCTCGACGTCGCGGAGGAAACTTGCGCCAATGACGTCGAGGGCCACTGTCTCGGATGCAAAGATGATCGCTTCCCCGAGCTTTCCCATGACCAAAGGACGGATGCCGAGTGGATCCCTGCAGGCAATGAGACCTTCATCCGTAAGGACAACCAGGGAGTAGGCGCCCTCGACCTGTTTCAGCGCGTCGGTGAGCCGGTCGAGCATATTGCCGCGATCCGACGTCGCAACGAGATGGATGATGACTTCGGTGTCGCTGGTCGACTGGAAGATCGATCCACGACGGTTGAGCGTCC
>DATMHD010000313.1:0-2539 GCA_035555075.1 Sphingomicrobium sp.
ATTGCCTCCGCCGCCGTGACCTTCGCCCGGCTTTGCTGCAGCGGCACCTGCGATCGCGAGGGATGCGACGCCTGCTGCGAGGAATAGCCTGCGCATGAACTGTCTCCTTTCGAACGAGAGAAACGGCCCGTTCGCTGCACCGTTCCAACACTTAAACGGATGGAACTGGCGACTTAACGCACTAGCATGAACCTGAAATGTCGGCCTTATTCAGATAGTTAGTGGTCGGCTGCGGAGTGGTCATCGACCCAGCTGGAGCGCAGACGTGGGACGCAAAGGAGCATGAGAACGCCGGCAAGGAGATAAAAAACGGTGCAGCCGACGGCGGCGTAACGAAGGGCTTCAGCCCCGTAAGCATGCTTGAGCGACTCCGATACAGAGCCGATCAGATAGGGTCCGACCCCGAGGCCGATGAGATTGTTGATCAACAGGAAGCTAGCGGAAGCGGTCGAGCGCATATGTTGCGGCACCAGATGCTGAACCGCCGTGATGACGGGTCCCAGCCAGAAGATGTTGAGCGCGTTCGGAATGAGGAGCAGCGGCCATGCCGCCCAGAGATTGGGGGCCAGGAGCCCCGCCGCGAAAGTCGGCGCAGTGATCAGCCAGGCGATGGCCGGAAGCCTCGCATACCAGCCTCGATCGCGCGTCCCGAGCCGGTCGGCAAACCAGCCGCCTGCGAACACCCCGACACAGCCGCCGATGAACACGACCGACGCCATGAACTCTCCCCGTTCGACAAGGCCGAGATGGAAACTTCGCTCAAGGACAGAGGGGATCCACGTCGCGAGGCCGTATCCACAAAGGGAGCTTGAGGAGGCGGCGAACGCCATCAGCCAGAAGACGGGCTTTCGCGCCAGCATCGGAAAGACCTGGCCGATAGGAGCGCTCGCTGCATGGCCCCGCGGGGGGTCGCGCACAACGACAAGCATGATCGGGGCGAGCAGCACCCCTGCTATGCCCATTGCGAAGAAGGCCGCCCGCCAGCTGATCGCGTGAGCGATATAAGCGCCAAGGAGGGTTCCAAGTGCGAGGCCAATTGGCACTCCAAGGGAAAATATCGCCAGTGCTCGGGCGCGCCGACGCGGCTCGAAATAGTCCGCGATCAGCGCATAGGAGGGTGCAACGCCGCCGGCCTCGCCGATGCCGACCCCCATCCGGAAGAAGAAGAACTGCCAGAAGGAATGAGCGGTGCCGCAAAGTGCCGTGAATGCACTCCAGAACGCCACCGCGGCGGCTACGACCCGGCTCCGGCTGGTGCGGTCCGCAAGATAGGCAAAAGGAATGCCAAGCACCGAATAAAGGATTGCAAAGGGTGGACCGCTCAACGCTCCGAACTGACGATCGTTAAGCTGGAGATCGCCGATGATCGGACCCGCCAGAATCCCGAGGATCTGACGGTCGAGATAGTTGAAGATGTAGGCGATGAGGAGAAGGGTAAGGACCAGCGAAGCGCTCGAGGTCCGCCGTTCAGCGCTTCTGTTCATTGCAGGCCCCCTAGCAATTGAGCGAGGCGGTCGACGTCGCCCTCGTCCTGATAGATGCCAAATCCGATTCGTAGGACATCCGCGCGGACGTCCGTGATGCAATTCTCCCGCTTCAGCTCAGCGTACCAGCGCTGTGCCTCGGGGCTCCTGATGGCGAGGAACCGCGCATGTGGTCCGCCCCCGATCGGGTTGAGGAGCTCAGCCTTGCCGACCGTTGCCCCGGCAATTCGGTCGAGCAGCCTTCGTTGAAGCTCAGAGCAATATTGCGAGATCCGCCCAGTGGTCAGTCCATTCGCCGCAAGCATCTTGCGCACTGCAACGAACCGGTAAAGACCTGATGGATCGAACGTCGCCCCGAGGAACCGCCGTCCGTCCTTCGCATATCCGATGCTTCCCGGGGGCAGGCTAAGATCTTCAAACTCGGCAAACCAGCCGGTGATCGGCGGCCGTTCGGCAAAACCTGCCGGTGCATGCATGAAGGCGCAGCCCTCGCCGGCCATCGCATATTTGTAGCCACCACCCAGATAGAAGGCGCGGTCGGCGGCGAGCTGCCCGAACGGCTCCTTGATCGCCATGAATGCATGATAACCGTCGATCACGACCCAGGGGCCGCCGGGCTTCCCAAGCAGCGCCAGTTGCTCGACCTCGTCGAAGATCCTGCCGCTACCGAAGAGTAGCTGGCTGACAAGGATCACATCGTGGCTACCCGCTCGTGCAGCTGTTAGGAAACGATCCGAAAAGCTGTCGAATGGCTCGACCGGAATTCGCTCGACGACTGCTTTCCCAGCTTCCTCGAAGCGTGCAAGCTGCCGTCTTGCACTGTGGAACTCGCCGTCACTGGTGAGCACTCGAAGGGGCCGCTCGGAAGCAGCCGACGCGAACGTCCGGACCAGAAGTTCATGAGTATTGGGGGCAAACACAATCGCGTCGGGGCTGCTCGTACCAAGCTCGGCGGCAACCTCGGCCTGCGCCGCAGGCCAGATCACGTCCATCACCTTATCCCATTTGCGGTCCGCAAACCGGGCGGCGTCGTTCCACGCCTCGATATGCCCATC
>DATMHD010000314.1:0-3258 GCA_035555075.1 Sphingomicrobium sp.
GCAAGCAGTGGTGACTCTTCGGCCGCCGCATGACGCATGGCAAGGGCAGCCAGGATCTCGCGCCCCTGGATCTCCAGTTCCTGCTCGATCAATTGGCCGCGAAGCATGGGGCTATATTCATAGCTCTGGTCCTTCGAATAGCGCTTCATCAGCGGTCCCGCGAGGATCGAGGCCAAGCGGCCGGGGTCAACACCAAAGCGGAAGAATTCCGCAACACGAGCGAGCTCGTCCTCCATGTCGAGGAGCATGACATCGAAGTCGGCCCAGGCGAGCATTCGATCCGGCATTGCCGCCGCCGCCGATTCAAGCGTCGTCATCTCGCAGGCCCAGGCTGCAGCCGCGCGGTCGGCGTCGGTGCGAAAGCCAGGAAGGTTGATCTGGCGGCTCGCCAGTCGTTCGTTCCTGTACATTTCCAGCTGGCGCAATTCCTTCAGGCTGTTCTCGCCGGCAAGGATGCTCGCGACATAATTGCGCGGACCGGCATACATGAAGAGGGCGCGTTCGCCCGGCGGCACGAGATCGGAGACGATCTCGCTCGCAAAGCTCGTCGCCTTGACGCAGGAATATTCGTCTTCCTCGAACGCGCGTGACATGAGCCTGGGGACTTGGCGCATGTATTGCTGCCGGACGGCGGGGGGGCTGACGGCGAGATCGCGAAGGAGCCGGGGCTCCCGAACGGCGAGCACTCCGTCGAGTTCTCCAATGAGCCGGGATATGAGCGTCGAGCCGACATGGCCGATGTGGAAGATCCAGCGGGCATCGGTCCGGTGCTCGCCCGCCATCGCACTTTCAACGTCCTGCCAGGGGAGGATCTGGGCATCGACCGCTTGCTGGAGGAGCCTGTCGTCGAGAAAGCTTGCTGACCGATACGTTTCGGGGCTCATTGCAATCAGGCGAACGAGGCCCGCGGATGGATCGAGGGCCTGGGCAAGCCAGGTGGCGTCTCGGGCGATTTCATCTGGCTTGGGAGCGCTGGACATGGGGCCCATTAGCCGCGCATTGAGCCGCCAACAAAGGGAGGATCGTCATGGCCGTGCCAATGACCGGCGGCTGTGCCTGCGGCCGGATCCGCTACACCGCAATCATCCACGATGATGAGGCCTATTTGTGCCATTGCCGGATGTGCCAGCGATCGACCGGTTCCGTCTCGATCGCCTTCAAGGGCGTCAAGCAGGCAGACGTCACTTGGGAGCGGGAGCCCGACTGGTTCGAAAGCTCTCCCATCGCCCAGCGGCCTTATTGCCGCGAGTGCGGCACATCACTCGGTTTCAAATTCAGGCGCGGAAGCGACGCCATGGATCTCACCGTCGCATCCTTCGATGATCCCTCGCGCTTCCGGCCGCAGCATCATTTCGGCGCCGAGAGCATGTATCGAGCTTGGCTCGACACCAAAGGACTGCCGGAGCAGCGGACCGAGGATTATCCAATGCTGGTGGAGAAATGGATCGAAGAGACCGGGGAGTTCCGCGGATGAGCGGGGCGAAGGTCTCCCTCTGGACTGCATCGGACGGTATCGAGCTCGCCTATCACGAGATCGGCGAGGGACGGCCGGTCATCCTTCTTCACGGGCTCTTTTCGGACGCGCGCATGAACTGGATCAAGTTCGGTCATGCCGACCGGATCGCGGCGATGGGCTTCAGGGTCATCATGCCCGATCTTCGTGCGCACGGTCTCAGCGGCAAGCCGCATGAGCCCGAATTTTATCCGCTCGGCATCCTTGCTCGCGACCTTCGCGAGCTCGTCGCCGATCTTCAGTTGACCGACTTCGACCTTGGCGGCTTTTCGCTCGGCGCACGGACGACGGTCGAGGGAGTTGGGGAAGGCCTTCGGCCGCGGCGCGCAATCCTGGGCGGAGCCGGGCTCGAGGGCCTCAAGCATTGGGAGCGGCGCAAGCACTTCTTCCTCGAAGTGATCGAGCTGTTCGATCGGGCGCCGCGCGGCGACCCGCATTGGCTTTCGATCCAGTTCATGAAGAGCCAGAAGGTCGATCGCATCGCAGCCGGCCTTCTCCTCGAGAGCTTCGCCGACGCGTTCATGGACTGGCTGAAGGCCTTCACCATGCCCACACTCGTCGTGTGCGGATCCGAGGACGACGACAATGGCTCGGCAGAGGAGCTTGCGGGCGTTCTCCCAAATGCCGTTTTCCGCGAGGTCCCGGGAACGCATATGAGCTCGGTGACGCGCCCCGAGCTTGGTGAAGCAATCGCCGGGTTCCTTTCGGAATAGGAAAAGGGGCGCCCTCTAAGGACGCCCCTTCGGTGATTTCCTTTTCCTGTTATTCCTGGGTCGCTGCGGTGGAGCGGGCGCGGCCTCGGCCGCTTGCCGAACTCATGCTTCCTGCGCCGCCGCTTGAGGCGCCAAGGGTCGAATTCCCTCCCCCTGTCTCGCTCATTCCCTGGTTCCGGCTGCTCGTGGAACGAGTGGCGCTGCGGCCCGTGGCAGCGCCGCCGGTCATGTCCTCAGGACCCGAAGATGAGCTTCCCGAGCCCATATTCTCGGTCCATTCGCCGATCTGGTCGCTGAGGTTCGAAAGCTGGTTGCTGATCTGCGACCGCTTCGACCACAGGAAAAGGCCGGCCGCTGCAGCTCCTGCTGCGACCGCCGCGGCTGCGATCGGCCGGTCCCGCGCCATTTCCATGACTGCGCCCGATCGGTCGCTCCCGCGGCTCCCGGAAGTGCTCCGGCTGCTTCCTCCACGGTTGTTCTTCGCCATCATCATGTCTCCTCAAAGTTGTTTTCGCTCTCGGTGTCTTCAACGAGCGAAAGCGTTGCCTGTTCGGCGCTGGAAGGGCGCCGAGCGGCGAGGAGTGGCGGGACGTCGGCGAGTGGGCGGAACGCTCAGGCCGTGGCGAGCTGGTCGAGCATGGTCTCGGCGCTCGACGCGCGATATTCGCCCGGTTCCTCGACGTTCAATTGTTCAACGACGCCATCATTGACGATCATCGAATAACGCTGCGAGCGTTTCCCCATGCCGAACTTGCTGCCATCGAAGGAGAGGCCAACCGCGTCGGAGAATGCACCATTGCCGTCTGCGAGCATCGTAATATCCGCGCTTCCGTCGCGCTCGCCCCAGGCGGCCATCACGAACGGGTCATTGACCGAAATGCAGGCGATTTCATCGACGCCCTGACTTTTGAGGTCATGTGCTTTCTCGACGTAGGACGGAAGATGGCGAGCCGAGCAGGTCGGAGTGAAGGCTCCCGGCACTGCAAAGAGGGCAACCCGCTTGCCGGCGAAGAACTCGCCGCTGGTGGTGGG
>DATMHD010000315.1:0-4238 GCA_035555075.1 Sphingomicrobium sp.
AACCATAATGGAAGAGGTCCCAGATGACCTCGATCCCGACCTCTTCGGCTGCCTCGAGCATCGGCACCCAGCTCGACCAGTCATACTTGCCGGGCGATCGTTCGATGAGGTGCCAGCGAAGACCGTCTCTCACCGTGCCGAAACCGAAGTTCCGGCACAGCTGGTAGTCTCCAAGCACATGCTTGTCGTGGGCGGTCGCCCGGATGAGGTCGAGCCGGACGCCGTCCCGCCGCCGATGCGACGAGCATTCGAATCCGGCCATGAACCAGCTGTCGAAAGTCTTGCTCATCTTAAGCCCTCTTGGACGCCACCAATGCGCGAAGCGCAAAATCGAGCCATCGCAAGGAGAGCCTGGCTAGCCGCGGCTCTCCAGCGCTGCGGCGGCTTCGTCGACCAATTCCTGGATGATCGCTGCCACCGGCTCCTCGCGATTGACCATCCCGACGGACTGGCCCGCCATCACCGAACCGCTCTCGACATCACCGTCGATCACGGCTCGCCGAAGGGCCCCTGCCCAATAATGTTCGATCTGAAGCTGGGCCTCGGCCATTTCGATCGCGCCCTCGTCCAGCTTCTGCGCGACTTCACGTTGCTTGGCCGCGAAATTCTCCATTTCGCGGTTCTTGAGCGCGCGGACCGGAATGACCGGAAGGCGCGGATCGATCTGGACCGAGGGGATCGCATCCCTGGCCGAGGCCCTGATGAAGGCCTTCTTGAAATTGGGATGCGCGATGCTCTCGCTCGCGCAGACGAACCTTGTGCCGAGCTGGACTCCGACCGCACCCATTTCGAGATAGGCGGCGACCGCCTCACCCCGGCCGATCCCGCCGGCGACGAATACGGGGATGTCCTTGGCGACGTTCGGCAGGATTTCCTGGGCGAGGACCGACGTCGAAACCGGCCCGATATGACCTCCCGCCTCCATCCCTTCGATGACCAGTGCATCGACGTTCGAGCGCATCAGCTTCTTTGCAAGCGCAAGCGCCGGAGCAAAGGCCATCAGCTTGGCGCCGCTCGTCTTGATACGATCGATCGCGCCCGCGGGGGGGAGCCCGCCTGCAAGGACGACATGCCCAACGCCGTGCTTCGCACAGGTGTCGATGAGTTCGACAAGCTGCGGGTGCATCGTGATGAGATTGACGCCAAAGGGCCGGTCTGTCCGCGCCTTGGTCTCCGCAATCTCGATATCGAGCAGTTCGGGAGTCATTGCACCGCATGCGATGACGCCGAACCCGCCGGCATTTGAGATTGCCGAGACGAGGCTTCGCTCGCTGACCCAGCTCATGGCGCCGCCCATGATCGCGACCTCGCAGCCGAGGAACTCGGTTCCCCGGTGCATCAACTCCTTGAGCCGCGCGTGCCCGACCGAAGCGTGGACAGCCCGCGGCTCGGCAATGAGGCCCTCGCCACTCACGCGGCTGCCTCCTGCGCATCCAGTCCGAAAGCCGAATGGAGGACGCGGACTGCAAGCTCGGTATATTCCTCCGGCACGAGGACCGAGACTTTGATCTCGGACGTCGAGATCGCGAGGATGTTGATGCCCCGTTCGGCCAACGTCTCGAACATCTTTGCTGCAATTCCGGCATTCGAGCGCATGCCGATGCCAACTGCGCTCACTTTGACGACATTGGTATCGGTGATCACATCGCCAAAGCCGATCTCGGCTTTCGCATTCTCGAGCTGCGCGACGGCATGGTCGAGCGAGGCGTTCGTGACCGTGAAGGTCAGATCGCTCGGCGCCCCCGTTCCTGCACCGCTCTGGACGATCATGTCCACGTTGATGTTCGCAGCCGCAAGCGGCGCGAAGATGGCCGCGACCGTTCCCGGCCTGTCGGGAAGGCCCGTCAGCGTCACCCGCGCCTCGTTCTTGTCATGAGCGATGCCCGTGACGAGCTGCCGTTCCATGTTGAGCTCCTCGATTTTGTCGTCCGAAACGATGAGCGTTCCTGGCCTGTCCTCGAACGACGAAAGAACCTGGAGCGCCATATTGTAGCGCATCGCTAGACCGACCGAACGGGTCTGGAGCACCTTGGCACCAACCGAGGCCAGCTCCAGCATCTCCTCGTAGGTGATCGCGCTCAGTTTCCTTGCGCGCGGCACGATCCTGGGGTCAGTCGTAAAGACGCCTTCGACGTCGGTGTAGATGTCGCAGCGGTCCGCTTTCACCGCGACTGCAAGCGCGACCGCCGACGTGTCCGAGCCGCCGCGGCCCAGTGTCGCAAGATCGCCCTCTGCAGTGATCCCCTGGAACCCGGGAATGACCGCGATCCCACCCTTGGCGAATACCTCTTCGAGAATGTTGCCATCGATGTGGTCGATGAGCGCCGAACTGTGGCCCGAAGCCCTGATCGGCAGCTGCCAGCCCATATAGGAGCGCGCGTTGACACCCATTCCGCTGAGCGTGATTGCAAGAAGCCCGGAGGTCACCTGCTCGCCGCTCGCGACGACCACGTCATATTCGCGAGGATCGTAAAGCGGCGCAGCTTCCTTGCACAGCTGGACGAGACGGTCCGTCTCGCCTGCCATTGCCGAAACGACGACCGCAACCTCGTTGCCGGACGCGGCTTCGCGCGTCACGAGGCCGGCCACATGACGGATCCGCTCGATGCCCGCCATCGAGGTGCCGCCGAATTTCATCACAATGCGCGCCATCAGCGCGCGGCTTTAGCTGCTGGAGAGAGGGGCGCAACCGCCGAGCCAGTCGGGGATGCGGTCCATTGCAATCAATCCTTCAACCCCGATGCGCGGCCGGACGACCGACCAGCGGTCCCCATCGACCAGGACTTCGGGGGTCAGCGGCCGCGAATTATAGGTGCCCGACATTGCTGCAGCGTAGGCGCCCGCGGTTCGGAAGACGAGGAGTTCACCCTCTCCGATCTCGTCCATCTCCCGCGCGGTCGCAAAAGTGTCGCCGGTCTCGCACACGGGTCCAACAACATTGGCGATCCGTCGCCGGCCAGTCGGCCTCACCGCCTCGATGAGATGCCACGCATCGTAGAGCGCCGGGCGCATGAGGTCATTCATTGCTGCATCAACGATCACGAACGGATCGATGGCCCCCGGTTTGACCCGGATCACTCGCGAGAGAAGGACACCCGCATTGCCGACAATGAGGCGCCCCGGCTCGAACACCAGCCTCGCGTTCCAGGCGCCAGCGACCCTCCGCACCATTGCAGCATAATCCGCCGGGCTCGGCGGCGCCTGCTGATCGGGGTCGTAGGGAACGCCAAGGCCCCCTCCAAGATCGGCGACACTAATCTCGTGACCAGCGGACCTCAGGCCAGCCATCAGCTCGCCGATCCTTAAGAATGCCCGCTCCAGGGGATCAAGACTGGTGAGTTGGCTCCCGATGTGGACGGCAACGCCCTGGACATGGAGTCCTGGAAGACCGGCGATGCGGCGATAGGCATCCAGGGCTTCCCCAATGGCGATCCCGAACTTGTTGCTGGCGGCCCCCGTCGTGATCTTGGCATGGCCGCCGGCGCCAACATCGGGATTGACCCGGAAGCCGACGGGGGCGGTGCGCCCCATGCTCTCGGCGATCGCCGAGAGCATTTCGGCCTCTTCGAGCGATTCAAGGTTGAACTGGAAGAACCCGCCCTCGAGCGCGAGGCGCATTTCCCCTGCTGTCTTGCCGACCCCAGAAAAGACGATCCGCTCGGGCGGGACGCCGGCAAACCGGGCCCGCGCATACTCGCCGCCCGAGACGACGTCCGCCCCGAGGCCCGCCCTGGCAAGCGTCGCGATCACCGCGCTATTGGAGTTGGCCTTCACGGCATAAGCAATGAGCGGGTCACCCAAAGGCTCAAGCGCGTCCCGAAGCGCCGCAACGTGGCGGCACATGGTTGCGGTCGAATAGACATAGACGGGCGTTCCAACACTCGCTGCAATTTCAGCAAGCGGCACGTCCTCGCAGTAGAGTTCGCCGTTCTTCAGTTCGAAATGATCCATCGCATTTGTCCCAACGCACAGCTCCCTTCCACTTTGCAAGTGTTGAGCGCATTGGTGACCCATGACGCAGAGCAGCATCGTCGAGGGAGAAGTCAGGCAATTCTCCGCCCAGGCGCGCGACTGGTGGGACCCGAACGGGTCCGAAGCGATGCTGCACAAGCTCAATCCGGTCCGTCTCAAATATGTCCGCGCCCAGATCGACCAGCATTGGCAGTGCGACGAATGTTCGAGGAGGCCGCTCGATGGCAGATCCGCACTCGATGTCGGCTGCGGTGCCGGCCTCCTCG
>DATMHD010000316.1:0-6510 GCA_035555075.1 Sphingomicrobium sp.
TGTACCAGGCAAAGAGTGACAGCAGCACGCATGTCAGGAGAAGTAGCGAACCTCCCACATAGCCGATCCCAAGGGAGCGGTCGGCGAAGTCAGCAAGGGTTGTTCCGCAGGTGGTGGAAGCGACAATCGTCGCCCAGTAGAGCCATGGGTTGAACTTGCGCGCTCTGATCTGCGCGACGACGAGCAGGACCAAAGCAACTCCGAACATTGCCGTGCCGATGAGATAGCCGCCGTACACCGGCTGCTTGGTTGTCTCTCCGAGCCATGTCATCGTAACGGTGTCGCCGCCGGTCTCGCCGAGCGTCGTCGCCAGCACCTTGATGATCCAGAAGCCGAGGGTCACCGCCGGCACCTTCGTCAATACATCGTGCGCGAGTTCGCGATCGGTCATGTCTGCGATCATATGCCGGGATTGGGAGAGAATGCCTTCGCTCGCAACGCGTTCCAGACGAGACGAGACCGACGTGGGTTCATGCGGGCGCAAGTTTCGTCAACTATCCGACGGCGTAGGCATTTTCGCCTTGTGGAGAGTCTGATGCGAAAGTTCCTTTGTTTCACCGCTGCTGCCTCGCTGGGTGCCACCAGCGCCCTGGCTGCCGTTCCTGCTCACTTCGATGGGGCCAATCTGTTGCCGCAGGCGAAGATCACTCTCGCGCAGGCGCGTTCCACCGCTCTTGCGGTGCGTCCTGGGAAGATCACCGACCAAGAGCTTGAGAACGAGCGTGGCGGCACTGGCCTTCGCTACTCGTTCGACATCAAGAGCAAGGGCAAGACCTTTGAGGTCGGCGTGGATGCTCGCACCGGAAAGGTGCTCGAGAACGACCGCGAAGGGCCCAACCCCGACTGAGACATCTAAGGTGAGTTGGTCGGCGTCGAGCTCGCCAGCTCACCTTTTTTCGACTTGTGTAGCGGCCGCATTCCCGAGGCCATCTCGCGCTGAAGGTGCTCAAGAGCGTGCTTACCGCACAGCCATTTTTCGCGATGGATTATAGCCGCTCTCTTGGAGCAGCCCTCGACTTCGCAAAGAACGTCAGCGGGAGCTTCTTTCTGCATGATTGATTGGCTTAGCGGATTGCTGCCAGTTTTGGGAGCCGCAGATCCTACGGATTGGACGCGAGACGCCCGACCAGTATCTGCACTGCCCGATAATGTCCGGAATGGGTCGCGAGTTGCGGCGGCGACGTTTCGCGCTCGCCTGCTCACCTGAACGAAGAAGGCTCGCCCACACGTGGTGAGGGGGCGAGCCTTCAGTGGTTCTTTTCGGTGGCTTTTGGCCTTACCGGTCAAGCTCAATCGTCGTCGTCGTCATCCCGCTGATATACATATCCATTATCGTAACCGTAGCTCGGCTGCATGTAGCTATTGGGATATCCATAGCCAGAATAGCCGTAGTTGTAAGTCGGCTGGTACCCGTAGTTGTACCCGGGCTGATATCCGTAGCTGCTATAGCCATAGGACGGATTGCTGTAGCCGTAGCCACGGCTGGTTCCAGCCGCATATCCCAGCACGCTACCAATGACCGCGGCAGCTATGGCAGCACCGGCCTTACTGCGGTGGTGATGGTGGTGAGACGAATATCCACTGTCGACATTGTAATACTGCGCGTCCGCGACAGCAGGGGTGGCCAGTGTCGCGATTGCAGCCCCGCCAAGAATGATTCCTTTAAACATGTCGTGCTCCTTCGGGATCTCCTCTAAGCCAGTTGGTCTGAACGAGGTAAATCGCGGACGTAAGCTGCGGTTAAGTGCGTCAGCTTTGCCAAGCAGGCGCTGTATGAAGGTGTTCGCGCGCTAAACGTCCGGACTGGGTGCCAAGAGAACGTTAGAACTGACAGCCGACCTGCTCCTGCAGGATGTCCGTGAATTCGCGGAAGAACAAGGGATTCTTCATGGAGGTTGCTCGCCGCCGCAAAGCGCCTCTGATCACTACGTTAGAGCAGAATTTCTGGCTCGTCATCACAGGGTACGCCGCCGGCACCCTGAGCAGCGCCGCCGCCGTGTAGTCGTCTTTCTCACGAGCGACGTTGTTCAGGTCGCGGTACAGATGCTCGCGCCGTGCTAATCGACCGGCTCGGCTGAAGTCGGGAGGCATATTCAACTTCCTGCCTGTAGAGGCGCGAAGTTGCATTCATACTCCCTGGGCGCACAGCTCTGCGATCGTGTGCAGCCCGCGAGCGCGAGCAGGGTTACGCAGAAAGCCGCCCTCGCCGCGCCAACCTGCAACATCGAGCACCGTCTGCAATGGGTGGATAGCTGCCTCAATTCGCCGCAAACGCCGATTTCACTTGAGCAGCCCTGAAGCGGTAACAATCGCAAGCAGTGCACCGGCACTCGCCAATGAGGCGGCGCCGGCGACGATCGGCCAGGAACGGGCCACCAAGGCGATGGAGAGGAGCACGATCGCGACCTGCATCGCCGTCTCCGCGAGCTCATACCATTCGCCCTTGACAGAGGCGAGCACACCTTCGTCGCGTAGGCGATCGGCCTGCGGCTGCAGCTGCGCGATCCCGTGACCGGCGGCGTCGGCATTGCGCAGCTTCGCGGCCTGCTGGATCATTGCTGTCTTCGCCGACGGGCTCAGCGAGGATGTCTCTGCCGCTGTTTTGAGGATCGCCTCGCGGATAATCTTCGCCTCCATGTAATTATAAGTGTCGGAAGCTTTGATCGTCTTCAACACGCCCTCACGTGCGTTCCCAGCCGCCGCGACGTGGATGATGGCGAGGAGCACCGCGAAGAGGCCGACCAAGATTGAAACGCGATCCCGGAATTTCTTTTCAACGGCACGTTCCACCCGATCGGCCTTATCGGCCTCCTCGATCGCTCCATCTATCAGTTCCTTGGTATCTTCCGGTTCGACCATCAGACCACCTTCAGTTGTGCTGAGCGGAGCGCTCCCACAGGCGAGGGCCACGGTGAAGTGAATTCGCCTTAAGGGAGGCGCGTCCAGTCACGGCTCCTGCTGGACCCTCCCGAAAATCATCGCGAGCGAGCGCCGGCAAACGCCTCTCAGGCGCGCTTATCTAATCGTAAACGCAGGCTGGCAAAGCGCTCACATTCTGTCTTGAAGGTTCTTGGCCTCACGATCGACCGCATCAGCGATCCTGTTGAGCACCAGTTTGGCGTTCACGCTTCGAAGCTGCCGCGAGACTCGGCGTAGCTGTGCCGCACGAGCCAGAATCTCTGCCAGCCTGTCGCTCTCCATTATCACATTTGTATAGCGGGAGGCTTGCGGGCGAGCTTCTGCATCATGAGAGATTGGTCATCCGACCTACTACGGCAGCGGCAATCCCCAATAGGGCTGAAGGCCCACATTGCACCGGCTTGGTATGGACGCTGGTTCCCCGGGCATCGGTGGCATCTTGCCATTCACCCTCGCTTCACCACCTATCAGACGAAGATCGTCGGCAGCCGACTGACGTCCGTCTCGACCTCACCAACCTGACCGACCTCTATTACGCGACGGCGCTACAGGAAGGTCGGTCGCAGTGGGTCGCGGCCGCTCCATCACCATTGGGCACTGAGCAGGGCTTCTAGCCATCTGAGCAATGGCAGGAATGGGTCGAATGTTCTCACGGCAGGTATGGAAGCCTGCGCTCGCGAAAACCGCCCGGCAAAACATGGGGGGCGAGCTTCGCCGGGCCGATCGTCCGCCCTCGGCTGATCCTATGAGCGGGGTGGAGTTGTGGGACCGTCTGGGTTCAGACGCGAAAACCCTCCTAATTTGGATCAGTTCCTCAGCTTTGCCATGCGGCATGGTGTTTGATGCGCTCCGTCGAGCGTGTGCCGAGTGGCTGACATGCCGAATCGCGGAGGGCATTTCGTGAGGGTAAAAAGGCCCGAGCGGGATCTCACACAAGTGGGCGCCTCCGGTAGTACTTAATGCTCTCCAATGCCTGCTCAGTCGGTTGACGATGACCTGCTCTCCGCCCTTCGGCGCGAAGCGCTTGCATCACAAGCTGCCGTCCGCGCCCCGGAGTCACTCCTAGGTGTTCGCCAATTTGCCTGTATGTCACTCCGCTGCGGCGCATGAATAAGGCTGTTCTAGCACGCTCCGAAGGCATCACGGATCAACGCTGAGCAAGGAATCCCAGAGCCCCCCGGGCAACCGCTACTCCGAGCACCTTCAGAAGAGAAGCTTGTAGCTTTCCACAAGCGTTCCGAAGGTGATCAGACTAACCGCGCCCATCAGTGTCCAAAGCCGTAGCGGAATATAATCCTTGTTCATCATAACCCGTTCAACTCATGAGCGGCGAGGACGGGTCCGTCGCTCCATGCCGGGTTTGCGGCCTCTCTCTTGCGGGGAGCGTTTGCGACACCGAACAATAGAAGAGGTGAAGATGCCTAGATCTCCGGATGGATCCGCCGAACTAATACTTGGAGCTCTGGCCGACGCGCATTCGCCGGCCTTGACTCTCGCTGAGCTGCAGGAGCGCAGCGGTCTCTCAAATGCCATCGTTCACGATCAGCTCAATCAACTGCTCAACGCAGGGAAAGTCCAAATTTCGAAGGATGGCCATGGCATCGTCTGGGTCACCTTGTGCGACCAATCATGAAGTATCGGCATTCCGTTCCTGCCGGCCAGGTTCGACGAACCGCGGACAGTCGGCGACCTGCGTCTGCCCGACGGTGCTGGGCTAACTAAAGGTGGCTAATGGGAGACACTTTGCTCGTTGCATTAAGAGTTTGGATACCTGCTCGTGAGACTTCTTATCCGTCTCACAGGCGAAGGACCACGACCATGAGCAAGTTTCTGAAGCTGATCAAAAACGAGAAGGGCGCGACCGCCATCGAATACGGCCTGATCGCTGCTCTTATCGCAGTTGCCGCCATCGGCGCCATGCAGGGTATCGGCAACAAGCTGAATTCGACGTTCAACAACGTTTCGAATTCACTCCGCTAAGTCGCGACGACTTTCGCAACTTGGGGTTCAGGGGGACGGCGGTACCGAAAGGTGCCGCCGTTTCTACTCGTTGATCAGCTTCCCACTGTTCCAACCGCAAAATGTCGTCCTTGCACCCAAAGTTGGCAGGACACATTCCGGACCATTCTCGGGATTCAGCGGGGATCCTGCTTTCGACGTTGCGGTCATCGCTGTTTCCCGCCAATCAGGTTCGGTGTTCCTGACCCACAGCGTTTGACTGCTTCGATAAATGGAAATCCCCCAAAGAGCTGCCTTCATCGTGGGGGCACCACGATGCGGCACGTCGAGCCTGGCGCGCCTGTTTAAACAGCATCCAGAGGTCTCTTTTTCTTCGGTGAAGGAACCGCATTTCTTTAGTCGCTTCGATCTCGCTGAGCTCGACGAGCGCGAGCTGACGGAGCTCGTCGGCAGAGCCTACGTTGATCGCTTCTTCGGTGCGCGGGACGAGCAAAAAATGCTAATGGAGGCGTCGCCCACCTATTTCTATGCCGCTGAGCGGATGAGCACGATCCTGCGGCTATGGCCGGACGCGAAATTCATCATCGCGCTCAGAGATCCTCTCGCCATGATCCCTTCACTCCACAGCCGGCTGTTGATGACCTGTGATGAGGACGTTTCGGATTTGAAACGTGCATGGGACCTCATTCCGGAGCGCCGCAACGGTCGTGAGGTTCCCCGATCTTGCATTGATGCGAGATTTCTTCGCTACGACGAAGCTGCCCGCTTCGCGACACACCTCAAGAACTTCTTTACAGTGGTCGGTGAGAATCGATGTCACGTTCTCCTTCTTGACGATTTTTCGTCCGATCCGGTGGGAAGCTACGAGGAGATCTGCAGCTTTCTCAATCTCCAGCCGTGGCCGCATACAGAGTTCAAAGTCGACCGAAAGAATCACCGCTTCCGGCTCAAGTGGCTACAGCGTTTGTTGAACAGGCCCCCTAAGCCAGTCCTGACGTGGCTTGCGAGCGATCAGTTCTTGCAGCGAGAAGGGATTGCACGCGAGCAGAATAGATTTTTCAAGACCCTAGCTTCCATGCGCAAGCGACTGTTGCGATGGAACGAATATCCTGCCGCACGGGGCCCACTCGACGATGAACTCAGGCTCAAAATCGCGAGGCACTACCGACAAGAAGTGGAGGAGCTCTCAAAATTGATACGAAGGGACCTTGGCCACTGGCTTCGCGTATAGCGTAAAGGCGCATGAAGGGTCGGCATATTCCGCTTTTGGACCAGGAGCCCGAGCGCTGAGGCTGTTCGCGGCTGCGCGTTGCACGTCGCGAGCGGGGCGATTTCGCAAGTGTGCCAAATTCTGCATGGTCTCCCCGTGAGTGCGGACCGCTGAACGGATTCGCCATTCTGCCCTGAGCAGCGCCGGCCGTGTCCAATATTTAATTTGCCGCCGGCACCTCATTGTTGTGAGCTTCGCGTCAGTCATGCTCCGGACGAGGCTCAACTGCAGTTGACGTCAGAACCGTGCCGCCTTGCCGATGTCGGCTCCGTCGGCCCATCTCGCGCTCCCCGACGCGCGAAGTTCGGATTCCTTTTCAACCATGACCAGATCCTTCAGATCGCTCATAGCCTCCCAATCGC
>DATMHD010000317.1:0-3892 GCA_035555075.1 Sphingomicrobium sp.
GTTCCGCAATCGTTCCGGAGTCGTCGATCCCGAGAAGCAGGCCGCGGTCCAATTGCAGATGGTGTCCAAGTTGCAGGACGAGTTGATCGCGACCCGGACCCAATTAGCGGAATTACGGCGCTTCGCTCCGGCGAACCCTCAGGTCGAATCCCTGCAAATCCGGATTGGCAGCCTCAGCCGGCAGATCAATGACGAGTCCGGAAAGGTCGCCGGCAATCAACGCTCCCTGGCTGGTGCGGCTGCGCAATACCAGCGACTTTTGCTCGAGAGCCAGATCGCGGACAAGCAGCTTGGAGCCGCAATGAACTCGCTTGCCGAGGCTCAGAATGAAGCGCGCCGCAAGCAGGCCTATGTCGAACGGATCGCGCGGCCGAATGTCCCGGACGATGCTACTGAGCCTAGGCGGCTTCGCGGCATTCTATCGACGCTCATCCTGGGGCTGGTGGCCTGGGGCGTGCTTTCGATGCTCTTCGCGGGTATTCGGGAACATCAAGACTGACGCCGCGCCCCGCCGCACGTTCACTTGGAATCCGAAATGATCAGTCTCGCGAATGTGAGTAAGTCGTACCAAACCCGCACCGGGCCAATGACGATCTTCAGCGATGTCGATCTCAGGGTCGATCGCGGGCAGAAGGTTGGCATTCTCGGCCGGAACGGGGCCGGCAAGTCAACGATGATCCGCCTGATCAGCGGCGCGGAACGGCCGACCAAGGGCCATGTCGAGCGGCGGATGAGCGTTTCTTGGCCGCTTGCCTTCGGCGGCGCGTTCCAGGGCGCGCTTACGGGCCTGGACAACCTTCGTTTCATCTCCAGGGTCTACGGTACCCGGGCCGAGGATCGGATCGACTTCGTCGAGGAATTTTCCGAACTCGGAGCATATTTCCGCGAGCCGGTGCGCACCTATTCGTCCGGCATGAGAGCGCGCTTGGCGTTCGCCATATCGATGGTGGTGGAATTCGATTGCTTCCTGATCGACGAAATCGTTGCGGTCGGCGACGCTCGCTTCACGGAGAAATGCCGGGCGGAACTATTTGAAAAGCGGGGCGACCGTGCGATGATCATCGTGTCGCACGACCGTGAGTTCATTCGCCACCACTGCGACGAAGCTGCTGTTTTGACTGGAGGCCGACTTCATCGATTCCCGAGCGTCGAGGAGGCCTACCAATTCTACGGGGAACATCCGGTATGACGCTCGTCGCGCGTAGCCCGAATTCCCGGTGGGAAAAGCGAGTCCTGGCGGACGAACGTGCTGACATTCCCCACGCTTCGGCGCGTCAGCTCTTGCTGGACGTGTCCCATATTGCGAGGCACGACGCGCGAACCGGAATCCAACGCGTCGTCCGCGCGATTGCTTCCGCGCTGCAGCGGCAATCGCTGCCCGACGTCCGGGTCAAGCTGGTAGCAGCGGATCGCACCTTCTTTTATCGATATCTGCCGGACGACTGGCTGCAGAAGCAGGAGCCGGACCGGGTGCTTAGTCTGGGCGACCTTGATGCGGTCACGGTCGAGAAAGGGGACATATTCTTCGGCTTGGACTTTTGCGCCTCGATTCTGCGCGAACATGAGGACCGTTTGGCTGATTGGAGAGCGCAGGGCGTTGAGCTGAACATCGTCCTCTATGACCTCTTGCCTGTAACACACGGGCATTGGTTCACGTTCAAGATGCGCCGAAATTTCCGCAAATGGCTGAAGCTGGTGGAGCGTCACGCCGACCGCGTCGTGGCGATTTCGGATTCCGTGGCGGAGCAGTTCGCGGCGCGGCAGAAGCTGGATCGCGACTCTCGTCCGCTACAGATCGTGACGGCCCGGCTGGGAAGCGACATTTCTGCATCTCTTCCCAGTTGGGGGCTCCCACCTGATAGTGGCGCGGTCCTCGACTGGCTCGAAAGCCATCCGACAATCCTGATGGTCGGGACCGTGGAACCCCGCAAAGGCTACGAGCAGGTCGTCGCCGCCTTCGAGCACCTTTGGAAGCATCAGCCCAATCCACCTCAATTGCTGATTATCGGCCGGGGCGGTTGGAAAACGGACAAGCTGCAGCGGACGATGCGGCGGGCGTCCGGACACGGCCAATTCCTCTGGCTCGACCAAGCCAGCGACGAATATTTGGAGCAGATTTATTCCCGGGCCACCGGCCTGCTCGTGGCCAGCGAAGGGGAGGGGTTCGGACTCCCGATTGTTGAAGGTCTCTCGCATGGCCTTCCGGTCTTGGCGCGCGATCTGCCTGTCTTCCGGGAATTGCAGGGCTCGGGCGTGAGCTTTTTCAGCTCCAGCACTCCCGCGGAACTCGCATCCGCCGTGTCACGCTGGATATCCTCCAGCGCGGACGGAAAGGTGCGGATCGTGCGCGCGACGACCAGCTGGGACGACACGGCGAGCGCGCTCGCGGCAGCAATCATCCCGACCGGCGTGAACGCCGCGTCGCTTCGCACAATTGCCGAGACGGCTGAACCGGGCACCAGCGCCGAGCGATCGCAGCCAGAAATGCGCGTCGGCTCCGTCCTTCGCAAAGAGGCGCGGCGATGACCACGAGATCGCCTCCGCAAAGCGTCGACGAGCTTTGCCAATATTCCGATCGGGAATTTCTGGAGCTTGCCTATCAGGCATTGCTTGGCAGGGAGCCCGACGCGTCAGGCGAAGCGCACTTCCTGCATGAGCTTCGGGCAGGGCTCTCCAAGCTTTCGGTCCTTTCGGCGCTCCGGATGTCGGCGGAGGGGCAAAGACGCGTGCCGGAACTCGCCGGACTGGACCGCGCGCTTCGCAGGTATCGCCAAGCCAATCGGCCATACAGCGGCTGGCTTGTTCGCTTGATGACCGGTTTGGAGGGCAACAGCCGACAGGAAAAGCAAGCGCGGGCGACGGCCAATCAGGTTGCCGCTCTTCTCGCGCAGATTGATCCCGGAGAGAAGCGGCTTTCGCATGGCCTCCAGCGCCTGACGCTGCGCGGAGAGCCCGCTGAATCGGACGACCGGGCCAGCTCCATCGCTGCGCAGGAGAAGCTGGATCAGTTGCGCCTGCGCCTTGTTCGCATCGAAGGATCCGTCAAGCGTTTGGAAGCTCGGTTGGATTCCGGAGGAACAAGGCGATCAGCCATTCCGATGCGGTGACCGGCGGGGCGCCGCGAAGAAGTGACCGAGAATCCTGATCCCCACACGCAAATCGCTTAAGTTTGAGGACGTTGATGTTGAACGAATACCGGGACACGGGCGTACAGCGCACTGGCCACAGCGCCGATCATGGAGCTGCCAAGTCCGAGGCACCGGCATCGCCGGCGGCGGCGAATGTACGGCAAATGGGCATTTGGGTGGAAGGCGTGGATCGGCTTGGTGCCGCGTATGAGGGCATTTGGCGTGTCATAAAACGCTTTCTGACTTCTTCGCGCGGCTCTGGAATGAACTTCTCATTCGTGGCTCCAGCGCGCTTCAGAGAGGAGATACTCGAATTTCTCTCCGATCTTCCGGAAGACTTGCGAGCCAAAGTCGATATCCGTCCCTTCGGCGGGCCAAACGATGTTCACGAGCCGGACGAGGCCGTTCGTCAGTCACGTTACGCCAACCATCTGGATATCGATGCCTGGCTGGTCCCCAACCCGATGTGGGGGTCGGCAAAACACCTCACGCGGCCGAAACTCGTCTGGTTCCATGATTTTCTCTTGGTCGAGTTCCCGCAGAGCTACCCGCGCAAGCTGTTCGTCGAGTTCCAGGAAAACGTCCGCGATCTGGCCGATAGCGGCGCATTCTTCATCTTCACATCGCCCTATGTCCGGCAAAGGCACGGCCGGGACGTTTGCGGCATCCCGGACGAGCAGTCGACGTTGATCATCAATCCTCCGATCGAGGCCTCGGCGGCCCTCGAAGAGGTCCCGGAGGATCACCGTTTACAGGGCGATATG
>DATMHD010000318.1:0-15499 GCA_035555075.1 Sphingomicrobium sp.
CATGGGCCTCGTGAAGGGGCTGCCCGTGGGCCTCAGCTTCATGGGGCCGAAATGGTCCGAGCAACTGCTCCTGAACCTTGGCTATTCCTACGAGCAGGCGCGCGGACCCTTCCCAACACCCAAATTCTACCGATCGATCGAGGAGAGCCCGCAGATCGCGCCGCTCCTTGAGCCGCAGCATTAGTCCAGGTCGCGCGTTGGGCGGCTGTGCGCGACGGCCCGCCCATCTACACTATTGGTCATTCGACAAGGACCATCCTTGAGTTCACTGACCTCCTTCGCTGCGGCGAGGTCGAGCTCGTTGTCGATGTACGGACAGTTCCGCGATCAAGGCGCAACCCCCAATATAATGAGGACGTCCTCGAGGGGGAACTTGCACCCTTCCAGATCGAGTATAGACGCATTGCGGGTCTCGGCGGCCTGCGCGGCCGCTCGCCTGATATCCCGCGGGAAGTGAACGGCTTTTGGGACAACCAGAGCTTCCACAATTATGCGGACTATGCTCTGTCGAGCCAGTTCAAGTCGGCACTTGAGGACCTTCTTCGGATTGCCTCATCGCGCCGCTTGGCGATCATGTGCTCCGAGGCAGTCTGGTGGCGCTGCCATCGCAGGATCATAGCTGATTATCTTATCGCGCGGGGGCTCGTCGTGCTTCACCTGATGGGAAGGGACCGGGTCGAGCCAGCAAGCCTCACGACGGCTGCGACGATCGAGGGCGACGAGATCGTGTATCCGCGCGGAACACCCTTAAGCGATAAGCCTTAGGGCCGCGATCGCAGCCACGATCGCAAGAAGAAGGAGCAAGCGGACGGCGCTTGCAGGCTCGTGGAACCAGAGGATCCCGACAAGCACCGTCCCGACGGCACCAATTCCACCCCACACTGCATAAGCCGTCCCCATGGCGATCGAGCGCGAGGCAAGTTCGAGCAGCCCCATGCTGACGGCGACGGACCCGAGGAAGGCAAGGGTCCACGGCAGGTTCCGGAAGCCATCGACGAAGCGAAGTGACGTCGTGAAGCCAACTTCGAAAAGGCCGCCGATGATCAGGTAGAACCAGGGCATGACATTCCTTTCACTGGACGGACGTCTCGGTTTCATTAGGCTCCGTTCCATGACGAGACCCCTCAGGATCGGCAACAGAATCGCTCCGCCGCGTTTTCTCGCGTTCCTTGCCTTTCTGCTTGTAGGCTATCCCGTCGCCGCAAGCCTGCTCGACCGGTGGGCACTAGCGGCCATGGCGGCGTTCGATGTGGCTGCAATCCTGTTCCTGATCTCCTGTGTGCCGCTTCTTGGAACACGTGAAGCAAGAGTGATCCGTGATCATGCGCAGGCGAACGATGCCAACCGGGTCCTACTCCTGGTCCTGACGGTCATCATTAGTGGAACGATGCTGACTGCGATCAGCGCGGAAGCCGTAGGTCACAATCCGCAGCCAATCACCAAGGGCCTCATCATCGTGACCCTCGCTCTTGCATGGCTGTTCGCGAACACCGTCTATGCATTCCACTACGCGCACCTCGTCTACATGCACCCGGAAGTCGGCTGCGTCGGACTTGAATTCCCGCGCACGCCGCACCCCGTCTACTGGGACTTCGTCTACTTCTCCTTCACCTGCGGAATGGCCTTCGCGACCTCGGACGTCGTCGTGACCGAATCGCACATGCGCAAGATCGTGACGATCCACTGCCTCGCCGCCTTCGCGTTCAACATCGGCGTGATCGCTTTCACCATCAACGTCCTTGGCAGCGGCGGCTAGGCGGCGACATCGATCTCAGGGGGCGCGGTAATCTTCCCGCGCGCTGCAACAAGGCATCCCCCGACAATCAGCATCGCGCCTCCAAGGGTGGAGAAGGAGACGCGCTCCCGGAACACGAGCCATCCCATGAGCGATGCCCAAAGGAAGCCGCTATATTCGGTCGTTGCAAGGTAGCTTGCCGGCCCTCGCGCGTAGCCCCAGGCAAAGAGCAAGGTGCCGGACGTTGATAGCAGCGCCGCTATCACGACCCAAAGCCATTGGCCGCCTGGCAAGGCCGGGATTCCGGCAAGCGGGACCGCAAGGAGCCACAGCATCATGACAGTGACGCACTGGAAGAAATTGATCTCGAGCGGCCTGGCGGCAAGCGCCTGGTGACGCATCAGCACGATGTTGACGGCATAGCAAAGCGCCGATCCGATGATCGCTGCAATCCCCAGCAGCACATCGCCTGCGACTTTCGTGCTTGCCTGACCAATGACGATGACGAGAACGCCGGCAAATGCCCCAAGGGATCCTACCGCCGAATTCCGGCCGATCCTCTCGTCCAGAGTCGCAGCAGCGAGCAGCATCGCAATAAGCGGTGCAATGAACGTTAGCGCAATACCCTGAGCAAGCGGGACCCGCCCGATCCCCCAGAAGAACAAAGCCGCCATAACCGTGACGATGATGCTTCGTGCGACATGCACGCGCATGGTTCTGCGGTCCGGCCATGAGCCGCGTCTCGGCAAATAAAGAATGGCGCTAAGACCAAGGTTCGCGGCCGCACGCCAGATGCTCACCGCGACGATGCCGATCGCGAGCACCAGATGCTTCATGATCGCGTCCATGATCGAGAGCACGGCCACGGCGCCGAGTGCTGCTGCAAAACCCTGGATTGGGCGTTGTATGACGCGGTTCACGATGCCGCGCTTAGCGGGCCTTGCGACTTAGCGCAGCACCATCGTGTCGCCCCGCATCTGAACCTCGCCCATCCGCGAGAGATAGGATTGCCCCAGCAGCGACCGGGACGCGTTCTCGATCACGACCCCGCGCACGTCATTGACTAGCTTCCCGTCGAGTTCGATGCTGTCGATCATCACGTTTTCGCCGCGGATCGGTCCGCCCGCACCCTCCCCGACGACTTCGAAATTAGCAGAATTGAACTTGATGCCCGCCCGCTCGGCGTCCTCGGGCGTCAGGACGACGACGTCGGCGCCGGTGTCCACGACGAATTTGACGAGCTGCCCGTCGACGTTCGCATAGGTGTAGAAGTGCCCGCTCCCCGTCCGCTCGAGCTGTGTCTCCCGCGGTGCTTCGGACGGGGTGGTCACCCGATGCGGGGCTCCTTCCGGGACACCGCGCTTGGAACTCGGCATGGCGACGCCGATCGCGATCCCGACGATCACGACGATGTACAGGAGCAGCTTGTCCATCAGGCCTATTTACGAGCTGATGCTTAAGACCGATTAAACTTAGCGCGAAGCGGTAAAGGGTGCCGGCGAGGAGTCAATCAGCAGCGGCGGCTCAGCCTTCGTCCGTGCAAGGCCGTTGGCGAGCGCGCCGCCCAGAATGAGGATGAGCAGAAGCTTGAACACGGGCGCCAGCCTGCGCCCATTAGGTTAAGGAAGCTTGACCTTATTCGGCAGCATCAAGCGTCGGGTGCGCAGCTTCACGTTCGATTTCCGCCGCCCTTGCTTCGACGAGCTTCACGATGTGCTCGATCATGTCGGCATCCTGCACATGATGGTCGGTCACACCTGAAAGATAGACCATGTGCTTTCCGTTCCCGCCGCCGGTAATCCCGATGTCCGTCTCCCGCGCCTCGCCGGGTCCGTTGACGACGCAGCCAAGGACGCTCAGTGACATCGGTGTCTTTATGTGCTGCAGGCGCATCTCCAGCGCTTCCACCGTCCGGATCACGTCGAAGCCCTGACGCGCGCAGCTCGGACAGGAGACGACACGCACGCCGCGACTGCGGATCCCAAGTGCCTTCAGGATCTCGTATCCGACGCGGACCTCTTCCTCGGGCTCGGCGGAAAGGGAGACGCGGATCGTGTCCCCGATCCCGGCCCAGAGGAGCGAGCCGATACCAATTGAAGATTTGACAGTTCCGCCGATGAGCCCACCGGCCTCGGTAATCCCAAGGTGCAGTGGACAATCCACTTCGCTCGCGAGCTGTTGGTAGGCGGCGACCGCGAGGAACACGTCCGACGCTTTGACGGCCACCTTATAGTCGCGAAAGCCATGGTCCTCGAGGATCCGGATATGATCGAGCGCACTTTCGACCAGTGCCTCGGGACAAGGCTCCCCATATTTCTCAAGAAGATCCTTCTCGAGGCTGCCGGCATTAACTCCGATGCGGATCGCACAGCCGTTGGCGCGCGCGGCCGTGATCACTTCGCGGACGCGCTCCTCGGAACCGATATTACCTGGATTGATGCGAAGGCACGCCGCCCCGGCATCCGCCGCCTCAAGCGCACGCCTATAGTGAAAGTGGATGTCCGCAACGATGGGCACGCGTGCCGCTCGAACAATCTCCTTAAGCGCTGCCGTCGCATCCACGGTCGGGCAGGAAACTCGAATGATATCGGCGCCCGCGTCCTCGCACCGGCGGATCTGGTCGATCGTTGCCTTCGCATCTTCCGTCGGCGTGTTGGTCATCGTCTGGACGGAGATGGGGGCGTCTCCGCCGACGGGCACGGAGCCGACCATGATCTGCCTAGACTTGCGTCGATCGATATCGCGCCAGGGACGAATGGACATGACCGACCATATAGGCCGTCGCTCCGGCAGGGCAAAGCTTGCCTCTCGTCTATAGGATTATTCGCGACTCTTATCTCTTTGTGTTAACACCGTTAACGGGACTCGCTCGGGGAAGCCTATGGCTAAGCTGGCCCGACTACCGGCTATCGAGCGCGACGCCGAGGCGGATACGCGGCCACACCGCGTCCCTCGCCTCAGGACCCGCTACTACGCCTTCTTGAGCTACAGCCACCAGGACAAGGAGCTCGCGGACTGGCTGCACCGCGAGCTCGAGAGGTTCCGGGTGCCGCTTTCGCTGGCGGGCAAGCTCACAGCGAACGGCGTCGTACCGCGCCGCCTGACTCCGATCTTCCGCGACCAGCAGGATCTTTCGGCGGGCGGCGAGCTTGCGGTCGAGATCAAGGCCGCGCTCGCCGCATCCCAGTTCCTCGTGGTGCTCTGTTCGCCGATGTCGGCCAAGTCTCGCTGGACCAATGACGAAATCGAGAATTTCAAGCGGACCAGGCCGGAGGGCTGCGTACTTGCCGCCGTGGCGTCAGGCGAACCATTTGCAAGCGACATTGCAGGTCACGAAGACGAGGAATGCTTCCCGCCTGCGCTCCGGTTCAAATACGACCGTCGCGGCCATCGGACGTCGAAGCGTGCCGAGCCGCTCGCTGCCGACTTCAGGGAGGCCGGAGAAGGCAAGCGGATGGCGTTCCTCAAGCTCGTTGCCGGCATGCTCGGTGTCGGACTCGATGAGCTGGTCCAGCGAGAGCAGACCCGGCGAAGCCGGCGGCTGGCAATCCTCGCCGCAGGATCCCTGGCCGGCATGGCGGTCACGAGCACACTCGCCCTCGCGGCCTTCCAGGCCCGCAACGAGGCGCGCGAGCAACGACGCGAGGCCGAAGGGCTGGTCGCGTTCATGCTCGGAGATCTCAAGGACAAGCTCGAGCCGATCGGCAAGCTGGATGCGCTCGACGGGGTCGGATCGCGAGTGCTTGCCTACTACAAGAACCAAGACGCAGGCGGCCTGACCGATGCGGCGTTGCTGCAACGATCGCAGGCGCTGAGTCTCATGGCCGAAGTCGCCAGCGATCGGGGCGACCTCAACACCGCCTACGCGCTTTATCGGGAAGCTGCTGCGGGGACTGCGGAAGCAGTGCGCCGGAACCCCGAGGACGCGCAGCGGCTGTACGAGCACGCCCAGAACCAATTCTATTTCGCCGACCTCGCGATGAAGCGTGGCCGGCTGGACGCGGCGGAATCCGCGTTCCGCGAATACAAGAAACTCGCCGATCGAATGGTCGGCCTGCAGCCTGACAATATGAAATGGCGGATGGAGCAGCAGAACGCCGACGCGAATCTCGCACTGGTGCTCAGCAATCAGCGCCGGTTCGCCGAGGCGGCGACACAATGGGCGCAGGCGTTCCGGATGATCGACGCCTTGACGACCGCCAATCCGTCGAACCGGGATTATCAGCAGTCCCTGGCGGAATCGATCGCATGGTACGCAGATGCCGAAAAGGATGCCGGGAACCTCAAGCTCGCGACTGCCCTTCGAGAACAGGACGTCTCGCTCCTGACCAAACTTGAATCTGAGACCCAGGACGTGAGCTGGAGCCAGAAGCTGATCCCCGCCGAACGGGGCCTTGGCACGCTGTACATCTCGCAGGCACGAACAGCCGAAGGTCTACAACATCTTCGCGCAGCAGTGGCGGCTGGTGACGGCCTGATCCGGATCGAGCCTGACAATCGAAAGTGGCTTGGGTACACGGCCAAGGCCAGGCTTTTCCTCGCCGATGCGCTTTTAGTGAACGGCAGCACGGATGAAGCGTCGACAACGAATGAGGCCGCCTGCGCGGTCTTTGCCAACATCTTGCACAAGGACGCCACTGTGCAGGACTGGCGGGGGGGCCTTCGTGACTGCTGGGTGTTGCGGGCAGAGATCGCCGCATCCCAGGGAAACTTCGACGCGGGTTCCAAGGCCGCGACCCAAGCCGTCAATGTCGCCAGGACGGTCAGGAGCCCCGACCAGCCACAGGATCAGTTCAACCTTGCACGGGCCTATCGGATCATGGGGGACATCCGGCGAAGTGCCGGCGATCTGGACGGCGCCAGGTCGGCTTGGAACCAAGGGCTTGCGGCTATTCCAAACGGAGCCGCGGAACGACTGACCGAGGCGGAGGAGCACGCCGAATTGCTCGATCGCGTCGGGCGCGTCGGCGAAGCCGAGGCCATCAAACAGAAGCTTCGGCGCATAGGTTATCGCTATCCCACTTTCCCGATCGGCCAGCGGAGCGCGAAATGACAAGCACGAAGATCAAGGTGCGGGCGAGCCTGGATGATTCCGGCACGATCGAATTCGAGGTTGACGGCGTCAAGGCAAAGGATGCGCGGCTGAAGGTTGGCAAGGACACCGGCCCCCTCTCGATCGATTTCGAACTCCATGATCAAACGGGCGAGGAACTTCGATTTGATGCCGACCCGCTCTGGGCAGGGGAGAACTCGCCGTGCCCGCCGCCGCAAGGCGTGAACACCAACCAGCTGACGGTCACAAAACAGAGCGCTGGAACACTGTCGATCATCAATCAGAATAGCGGCCCGGCCCGCGAAATCCGGTACCAACTGAACTTCGTAGCGGCTGACGGTTCGGCCGCGCCGTGTGACCCAATCATCGACAATGGCGGAGGCAGTTTCGATTAACTTTCAAACCAAGGGGGGAAATGATGTCAAACAACGTACAAGAAGTTCAGCTGACCCCACTCAACGGGGGCCCTGGGCATAATTGGACCGTCGGTCACAACGGCAAGAGCGGAAGCGATCCTTCCACTTATCCGATTGTCAGCCTTCCCGCGAAAGGCGGGCCTTATATCGTTCACTTCACCATCCAGGGGCCTGGGAGCATCAAGTTCGCTTCGACCAATCCGGTCTGGGTCCAAGCCGGCAGCAAGCCATCGGTCTCCGGGCTCGATGCGCAGATTGCAGCCGTCGTTCCAAGCGCCGATGGCAGGGAGCTGTTCGTCCTCGACAAGAACAGCGGCAATAACGTTCAGCTCTACTACAAGCTCAACTTTGACGGCCACGGATCCCTTGACCCCATCATCGACAATGGCGGTGGCAACTTCATGGCCTTCAGCACCCTCCAGTATGTGGAGGCTGGGATCGGCCTATTGGTAGCCTTCGCGATCGGATTGCTCGTTCAAAAGAGGTTTCGCTTGTTTTGAACCAACGTCACCCCGATGATGCGCGCCGGTTGTCAGAGGGCATCCTGGGGTGACACAAGCGCAACTGGACCTGCATCGATCCGCTGAAGCGATCGAGCACAATATAAGTGGCCCGCCGCCTGTGCCGTTCGTTATTGCGGTCGGAGTAACGGGCCACCGGGTCGACATGCTTCCGGAGGGAAGCGTGCCGGTGCTTCGCGAGCGGATCCGGGACGTGCTCAGCCAGCTCGAGGAAGCTGGGCGGGCGCTCGTCAGCAAGCATCGTGAGTGCTTCGCCTCGTTCGAACCGCGCCTGCGCTTCGTTTCGCCGGTTGCCGACGGCGCCGACCAGATCGCCGCGGAAGTGGCGCTCGATCTTGGTTGGGAACTCCAGGCGATCCTGCCGTTCGAACGGCAGGCGTATCGCGACAGTCTTGCGACTGCCGACGCGAGGGGCCGCTTCGACACCTTGATCGGACGGGCGGCGTGCGTTCTGGAGCTCCCGGGCGATCCCGCCCACGGGCTCGAGGCCTATGTGATGACCGGGCGGGCGACCGTCGCGCACTGCGACATCCTGATTGCGGTGTGGGACGGACTGCCGCCCAGGGGCCGCGGCGGTACTGGCGAAGTCGTTCAGCTTGCCCTCACCCGCGGTACGGCGATCATCCATGTGCCGCTGTCGCCGGGCGGCGACACGCGGATCCTGTGGAGCGCGTTCGATCCGACTGTCCTCACGGTCGCCGATGATCCAGGAGTCGCGCGCCCGCTAGAGCGCGAAGACGTTGACGCGCTCCTCACGGGGCTTCTGATGGCCCCGCCCGACGAGCAGGAGCAGCATTTTCTAAGACGTTTCCTTCACGAGAGGCTGCGGCGCATCCGCGCACGGATCGAGTATCCGCTGCTGCTTACGGCAGCGGGCGTCCGGCCATTCCGGGCGCGCGACCTCACGACCCGTCACGTCGAAGCGCAGATCCGCGACGAGTGGCGCCGCTATCGGGCGGGCTGCGCGGAAGCACATCACCTTTCCGCCGAGATCGACCTGCTGGAAGAATCCTACAGCTGGGCAGATCGGCTCGCGACCCATTTCGCTCAAACGTATCGCAGCGGGCACATCTTCAACTTCGTGCTGGGCGGCGTTGCCGTATGCCTCGGCCTGTCGGCATTCATGACGCCCAATCTCAAATTTGAAGAAGCGGCGCTCGAAGTCCTCATTACGATGGCGATCATCCTCAATGCAGCGATCGGATCGCGACAGGAATGGCATCGCCGCTGGCTCGATTATCGCCAGCTTGCCGAGCGCCTTCGGCCGATGCGCAGCCTTAAGCTCCTGGGCATTGCAGCGCCCGACGCACCCGGAACAGAGACCAACCCCGTGCCCAAACGCTGGATTGACTGGTACGCAAGCGGCATGTGGCGGGCGATCGGATGCCCCTCCGGCGACATCGACGAGGCGTGCGCAGCCCGGCTGGCGCGCGCAATTGCGGATCACGAAGTGGCGCCCCAGGTCGGCTATCACGAGCGCAACGCAAAGCAGATCGATCTGCTCGATCATCGTCTCGAGCAGATCGCGATGGTCCTGTTCGCAGCGACTTTGCTCGTTTCAATCGCGACCGCGGTTGGACTTGGCATCGGTGCTCCCTTCGTCACCCGCTACGGCAATTGGTTCACCCTTGTTTCAGCTGGCTTCCCGGCACTTGGTACTGCCGTGTTCGGGATCCGCTTCCAGGCGGATTTCGGAGGCGATGCGTTACGCTCGATGGCAACCGCGAACACGCTTCGCGAGATCGACACCGAGCTTCGCAAGGACGTCAGCCTGTCACGAGCCGCGGATCTTGCGGAGCAGGCCGCGCGGATCATGCTGTCCGACCTCGACGAATGGCGGTTGGTCAATCAGCAGCGCGACCTTTCGGTCGGCTAGTCCTTCTCGCCCCAGCGCCAGCGCCAGCCGCCGCGGGTGGTTTTTGCGCAAATGACCAAAAATGCGATCAGGAATGGCGCAATTGCCGCGCCGAGCCTCACCGGTTCGGCGCGAAACAGAAGTCCGAGCGCGATCACGATCCCGACAAGGCCAATGATCAGCGCCCAGCCCTGCCAGCTGATCGGCGGTCCGGCGCCGTAGCCGAACCGTTTTGGGGCAAACCATTCGGGTCCATCACTCATTCGGTCTTCTCCTTGGGCGGCCGTCCTCTCTTCCGAGCTGCGGGCGCCTTCAGCTTGATACCACGTGCAGCAAGCGCTTCGCGAAGGAGACATTCCACTTGCGCGTTGACGCTTCTCAGGTCCGCTGCGGCGCAGCGTTCGACGGCTGACCACAGGCCTTGGTCAACGCGCAGCGGATATGCCTTGCGCTCGACGCCCTCGCTCATGGCTTACTGATACAGGGTGCCGGTGTTGACGACGGGCTGGGTGTCGCGCTCGCCGCAAAGGACAACCATGAGGTTGGATACCATTGCTGCCCGACGTTCGTCGTCCAGGTCCACGACGTTCTTCTCGGAGAGCGCCGCGAGTGCCATCTCAACCATGCCCACGGCACCTTCCACCAAGGTTTTGCGAGCCGCGACCACCGCCTGCGCCTGTTGCCTCCGAAGCATGGCCCCGGCGATCTCCTGCGCATAGGCAAGATGAGTGAAGCCGCATTCATCGACGGTGATGCCCGCGACTGCGAGCCTTGCGATCAGTTCCTTGCGAAGTTCGCTGCCGACCTCGTCGTGATTGCCGCGAAGGGTCACTTCCTGATGTGTGAAGTCGTCATAGGGATAGTGTGAACCGATGGTCCGGATCGCGGCTTCGACCTGAACGCGAACGAACTGCTTGTAGTCATCGACGTCGAACAGGGCCTGGGCCGTATCCACCACCCGGTAGACGATCTGCGCCGCGATCTCGACGGGATTGCCGCGAAGGTCGTTCACCTTGAGTTTCTCGGAGATGAAATTGTTGGCCCGGACCGAGAGCTTCTTCTTTGCCATCCACGGCCAAGTCCATCTCAGGCCCGTCTCGCGGTCGGTGCCGCGATACTCGCCAAAGAGGGTGATGGCGACCGCCTGATTGGGCTGAAGCATGTAGAAGCCGGGGATCACCAGGATGAGGACGAGTATCGCAGCAATGACGATGACCATCCCGGTCCCCTCGTAGGCGCCTAGCTCCCGGATTCCGAAAAGATTGGCGAGGATGGCGAGCAGCAGGACCACGAGCATCGCATAGCCGCTGAATGTCGAGGCGCGCCGCTCGCTGGTCGCCGTCAGCGCAATGACCTTGTTGTCCTCCACTTCTGCCTCCCGTAAATTTGATATCAAAATAATATGACAGATCCGAACGTCAACTGGCGCCCGGTTGCGCTCGTGTCTAAGGGGCGCCCATGAGTGGAAAAGCATGGCGTCTGGTGGTGCACGGCGGCGCCGGATCAGAGAGGATCGCCCACGCCGATCCCAATCATGAGGCGCAGGCCCGCGCGGGCCTGGGCGAAGCACTGAATGCAGGTCGCGCGATCCTTGCGAAGAACGGATCCGCAATCGACGCCGTCGAAGCCGCAGCTCGCATGCTCGAGGAAAACGCCTGCTTCAACGCTGGTCGGGGAAGTGTCCTTACCCAACAGGGTGAAGTCGAGCTCGACGCCGCCATCATGGACGGCCGGGATCGGAGCGCAGGGGCAGTCGCAGCAATCAAGACCACGAGGGCTCCCATCAGCCTTGCGCGACGGTTGATGGAGCGGGGACCTCATGTCTTCCTCGTCGGAACGGCGGCCGACCGGTTCGCTGCGGCAGCGGGGATCGAGCAGGTTGGGAACGATTTTTTCATCCTGCCCGAGCGCCGGCGGCAACTGAAAGAAGCGATTGCAGCCGGGAGCGGTGCTGACCCCATCAAATACGGAACGATCGGCGCGGTCGCGGTCGATACGTCCGGGAGCGTCGCTGCCGCGACCTCGACGGGCGGCATCACTGCAAAGCGATGGGGGCGGGTGGGGGATTCACCCCTGATCGGAGCGGGCACCTATGCCGACAACCGGTCGGCAGCAGTTTCGGCAACAGGATCCGGGGAATATTTCATTCGAGCGGTCGCCGCTCACCAGCTCGCCGAGCGTATCCGCATCGGCGGCCAGTCGCTCCAGGAAGCGCTCGATGCAGTACTTGAGGACATTCGCGCGCTTGGCGGAAGGGGCGGCCTCATTGCCGTCACTCCTCACGGCGACGCGGCCTGGGGTTTCACCACGCCGGCAATGTACCGGGGGATCGCCGATGAGCGCGGCGACACGGTTGCGATCTACGCCGGGGAAGAGGTTCGATAAGGCAATTCGGTCCGAAGCCATTCCACTTCGGCAGCAACCGCCTCGCGCTCGGTAACAAGGAACTCGGCGATTGCGCTCCTGAAATTCCGATTGGGAGCGAAATGGGCGCTCTTGGTGATCACGGGTTCATAGCCCCGCATCACTTTGTGTTCACCTTGGGCACCGGCCTGCACCGATGACAGGCGCTCCTGAATCGCCCAGTCGATCGCCTGGTAATAACATAGTTCGAAGTGCAGGAAGGGCACCTCCTCGTTGCAGCCCCAATATCTCCCGTACAGGGTATCTTCCCCGATGAAGTTCAGTGCCCCGGCGACCGGTCGCGAACCACGACAAGCAAGGAACAGCACGATGGAATCCCCCATCCGGTCACCGACCAGATCGAAGAACTCGCGGGTGAGATAGGGCCGTCCCCATTTCCTTGATCCGGTGTCCTGATAGAAGCTCCACATGGCGTCCCAGTCATGGGAGCCGATGTCGTTTCCACGAAGAATCCGGACTTCGAGACCCTCGGTCGCGCTTCGCCGCTCCTTGCGGATGGACTTGCGCTTCGAGTGCCTCAGCGTCCCAAGAAAATCATCGAAGGTCGAATAACCCCGGTTGAACCAATGGTATTGAACGCCATGCCGGATCAGCCAGCCGCGCCGCTCGCATTCGGCAGCACCAGTTTCATCGATGAACGTGATGTGCGCCGAGGACATCTCATTTTGGATGGTGACCGCCTCCAGCGCCGTCAGGAGCTGCTGAGGTCTGCTTCCAAGAAGCCTCGGCCCCGGCACCGGCGTGAAGGGGACGGCGACCTGCAGTTTCGGATAATAATCGCCGCCCGCACCCTGCCATGCTTCTGCCCAGGCGTGATCAAACACATATTCGCCCTGGCTGTGGGTCTTGAGGTAGGCGGGCGCCGCCGCGATGAGATGGCCCGACTCATCCTCGACCAGGACGGGAGCCGGGGTCCAGCCGGTTCCCGGCCCGACGCTTCCCGACTCCTCGAGCGCGGAAAGGAGCGCATGACTGACGAACGGCTCGCCGCCGCCCAGTCGATCCCACGCCCGCGGGTTCAGCCCGCAGACACCTCCGGCGATCTTGGCGATGATGTCGGATTCGCGGTCGGCCATTGCCCTCTTAGGTGGGTAGGCCCTCGGAGATGAACTAGGCCTTCACCGCGACGATGGCATCGACCTCGACCGCGACTCCAAGTGGAAGAACCGCGACTCCGACGGCGCTTCGCGCATGGCGCCCTGCATCGCCAAACACTTCCTGCATCAGCTCGGATGCGCCGTTCGCGACCTTCGGCTGGTCGGTAAACGAGGGCGCGCTGTTGACGAATACGCCGAGCTTCACGACGCGCTCCACTCGATCGAGCGAGCCAAGGGCCGCCTTGATCTGGGCAAGGAGCATGATGCCGCATCGCCGCGCCGCTTCCTGCCCCTGCTCGAGCTCCATGTCCTCGCCAAGACGGCCTTTGATAAGACTGCGGTCCTCGGCGAAACTGACCTGTCCCGAGATGTGGAGGAGCCCTCCAGCCTCGACCGATGGGACATAGGATGCGACGGGAGCGGCAGCTTGCGGAAGCGTGATGCCGAGTTCACTCAGGCGGTTCTCGATGCTCATTCTGACGTCCCAAGCACCGGCGGACCGGTGAATCAAGCCTCCCGAGTGATCGAAAAGCCCGCAAAACTCTGGCTCACCGGCATCAGCTCGACGGCATTGATGTTGAGATGCGAAGGGAGGCTTGCAACCCACCAGAACAGATCGGCGAGATCTTCCGAAGTCATTGGGTGCATCCCGGCATAGAGATTGTCAGAGGCCTGCTTGTCACCGCCGTTGCGCACGATCGTGAACTCGGTTTCGGCCATGCCCGGTTCCACCGACGTGACTCGCACTCCCGTCCCTGCAAGATCCGAACGAAGATCCAGAGAGAACTGGCGGACGAAGGCCTTGGTACCCGCATAAACCGCCCCGCCCTTGTACGGATAGGTCGCAGCAACCGACGACAGGTTGATAATCTGTCCCTTGCGCTCGACGAGTTTCGGGAGGAGCGCGCGGGTCAGCGCCACAAGTCCCGTGACATTCGTATCGATCACTTGTTCAATGCGCTGCCATTGCGTTTCAGGAAGCGGGTCGGTGGGCGGCGCCAGCCCGGCATTGTTGAGCAGCAGGTCTATCTCTCCCCAAGGGGCTTCCAGCCGCGCCAGGCCCTCAACGGCCTCGCGGTCGCGCATGTCAACCTCAAGCGGAAGGAACAGGTCGCCGAGCTCCTCCTGAAGGGCCCTCAACCGGTCGGCGCGCCGTCCCGTGCCGATCGCCCTCCAGCCGCCGTGGACGAACTTGCGCGCCGCAGCTTCCCCGAACCCTGCGGTTGCACCAGTGATCAGGATGGTTTTCATTGGCTTCCTTCTTCGAGCTGTCGGCGCGCCTCTACGAGGTCGGACGGGTCGACGCCAAGCTCCTTGGAGACTGCAAGAAGGTCCGGTTCGTGAGCCTCCAGGAAACGCAGAAGAGCAGCGAGGAGTGCCGGCTCCGCGGCTCGCCGCTTCAGCTCGTCCGTCCCGATTCCGGTCAAATCGATGAACCGCTGCGCCCTCCTGCCGCACCGAAGCGTTGCCGCGAGAGCGGCTAGGGCGAGAGCAAGTGGGTCATTGTCGGACAAGTGCAGCAACGCCTAAGACAGCCCGTAGCGGTTCAAAGGGAAGAATTTGGCCAAGATCCTGATCGTCGAGGACAATGCTCTCAACATCAAGCTGTTCTGCGACTTGCTCGCTGCGCATGGCCACCAGCCGGAGGCCGTGACCGACAGCCGCAATGCCCTCGATGCTGCGCGCCAGTTTGATCCGGACCTCGTGATCACGGACATCCAGCTGCCTCACGTCAGCGGACTCGACCTCATCCGCATGATCCGGAAGGATGAGCGGCTGGCCTCCGTGCCGATTATGGCCGTCACAGCTTATTCCGCGCGCGGGGACGAGGAACGTATTCGCGCAGCCGGCGCCCAGGCCTATGTGTCGAAGCCGATCTCGGTCGTGAAGTTCGCCCAGACGGTGGAAGAGCTCCTGGCGAACGGAAACGATTCCGACCCCACGGGCGAATCGCCAGCGAGCTGGGCCAACGAGGGTGAGGAGGGGCCTGGCGGCGGCGAGCCGGGCGGAGAGGAAATTTAAGGAGAGAGCGCTGTCGACGAGGCGCGATCCCGCGGCCCGCCCAGCTTACTTGATTTTCGCTTCCTTGAACTCGACGTGCTTGCGCGCAACCGGATCGTACTTCTTGAAGCTCAGCTTCTCGGTCTGCGTGCGAGGATTTTTCTTCGTCACATAGAAAAAGCCCGTGTCCGCGCTGCTGACGAGCTTGATCTTGACGGTTGCCGGCTTGGCCATCGGACAATCCCAAATGCTTGAAAAAAGAAAATCGATCCCGACGAGCACGCTGAGCACCGGCACGGTGCCGGCCGACAGCAGCGAGCCGAACTCGCCGAAGGGCAGCACGTTGGCCAGGAACGCGCCGCCGGCGAGCAGCCCGGCGAGCCCGGTGACGACGTAG
>DATMHD010000319.1:0-5038 GCA_035555075.1 Sphingomicrobium sp.
TACACCAACCAGAATTACGCTTACCGCGACATCAACGCGATCGACGTCGACACCGGCAAGAAGCGCCGGCTCCTCACCGACGCGAGGATCGGCGACCTCGCCTTCAACGCCCATGACAGAAGCCTGTGGGGGATCCGCCATCAGAACGGACTGGTGACCCTGGTCCGGATCTCCCCGCCCTACACGAGCTTCAGCCAGGTGAAGACCTTCCACTATGGCGAGATATTGTTCGACCTCGACATCTCGCCTGACGGCGAGCTCGTGTCGGCCTCCTATGGCGGGGTCGACGGCAAGCAGTCGGTCCGCGTGTGGCGGATGTCCGACCTTCAGGACGGCAATGCCGACGAACCGGTCGCGACCCTTTCGCTTCCGCCTTCGGTCCCGGAGAACTTCACCTTCACGCCCGATGGCAAGGCGCTCCTGGGGAATTCCTATTATACCGGCGTCTCGAACATCTTCCGGCTCGACATCAAGACGGGCAAATATGACGTACTCACCAACGCTGCGACCGGCTTCTTCAGACCGCAGCTTCGTCCCGACGGCAGTCTTCTCGTCTATGACTATACGGGCGACGGCTTCAATCCCTCAATCATCAAGCCTGAAGTGCGGGAAGACCTCGCCAGCGTCCGGTTCCTTGGCAATGAGGTCGTCAAGGCCAATCCGGTGCTCAAGACCTGGGGCGTCGGCTCGCCCGCCAAGGTCCAGCTCGACGAACTGGTGACGAACCGGGGCACATATGATCCCTTCGACCGGATGCGCATCGACGCGCACTATCCGATCATCTCAGGCTATGATCAAAAGCCGACGTTTGGATATTTCGTCCATGTCGCGGACCCGCTCCAATTCCGACAGCTGAACGCCGAAGTTTCCGTATCGCCCTATCACGTCCACGGCGAGCAGCGCCTTCACCTCAACCTCGAATATCAGACGCCCAACTGGAAGCTCACCTACTGGCATAATCTTGCCGATTTCTACGATCTGTTCGGACCGGTGCTTCGAAGCCGGAAGGGCGACGCTTTCCTCGCAAGCTACAACAAGCCGATCATCTACGATCCCCCGCGCCAGCTTGACGTGTTCGGCTCGGCCGCCGCCTATTTCGGTCTCGATCAATTGCCCGGGGCGCAGAGTATCCCGAGCCCGAAGGAAATCCGGTCGGGCGAGATTGGTCTTCGCTACACAAACACCACCAAGGCCCTTGGCGGGGTCGATCATGAAAAGGGCGTGCAGGCGAGGATCGCGGTCGGCGCGGACGAAGCGCAGGGGCATTTCTTCCCCAAGATCTACGGCGGAGTAGACTATGGCGTGCCGCTTCCCTTCCCGAACAGTTCGGCGTGGATCTACGCGCATGCGGGCATGGTCGACGGCGACCGGTCGAGCCCGCTTTCGGCATTCTATATCGGTTCGTTCCGCAACAATTACGTCGATGACCGTCCCGAGAAACGATATCGCGAACTTGAGAGCTTCCCGGGCTTTGCAATCGACGAGATCGAGGCCCGGCGCTTCGCAAGACTGACTGGCGAGGTGAACCTCCCGCCGGTGCGTTTCGCCGAGGTCGGGACGGCCGCCTTCTACCTGAGCTACATCCGCCCGGCGGTGTTCGCCGGGGCAATGGCAACCGAGGCGCCAGACAGGAGCAATCACCACTATTACGACGTCGGCGCGCAGCTCGATCTCAATTTCACGATTGCGCTTCGCCTTCCAATGGTCTTCTCTGTGGGTGCGGCCGGCGGTTGGGCCGACGGGCACTATCGAAAGACCGAATGGCTTGCTTCCTTGAAGATCATGTAGCGCCATGCCCTTCCTATTGATCGAGGCTGTGCATTGGGGCCTCGCCCTCCTTCCAGTACTTCTGCTGCTGGCCGTGTTCGTGTGGCTCGACGCATTCGACCTCATGAACGGCAAGGAAATCACGCTCCTGCTTCTGGCCGGTGCGGCAGGAGCAGTCGCCGCCTGGCCGGTTGCCGGCCGTTTCCTGGACGCCCTGCCGATCGGCTATTCCAACTACAGCCGGTTCGTCGCGCCCTGGATCGAGGAAGCGATCAAGGCCGTCATCATCATCATTCTCTTCCGGATGAACCGCATCGGCTACAAGCTCGACGCGGTCATTTCGGGATTTGCGATCGGCGCCGGCTTCTCGGTGGTCGAGAATATCATCTATCTCGTGCGGTTCCCCGATTACGGGACGGGCACATGGCTCGTGCGTGGGTTTGGTACCGCGATCATGCACGGGACGACGCTCGCCGTCCTTGCTGCCATTGCCCACGAATTTGCCGAAAGGGAAACACGCGAGGCTGCTGCGGACTTCGACTTCAGCCTGATGTGGTTCGTGCCGGGCTATGGAGTCGCCGTCGCACTGCACACCGCCTTCAATCAGTTCCCGGACCGTCCGCTCCTTGCCATGCTTGGAGCAGCAATCGTCGGCCCGATCGCGCTCATCGGAGTGCTCCATATGGGCAGTGAGGAAGCGCAGCGCTGGCTTGCCGCCGAATGCCTCGAGCATCGAGAACAGGTCAAGGCGCTTCGGGCCGGACACTGGCCTCCCGGTCCGGCAGGCCGGAAGATCTCGGCGCTTGCAGGCCGTGTCGATGAAGAATCCCGCCGCCGTATCCGTCGCTACTGGGAACTCCAGGCCTGGCTCGTCGCCGAAGCCGAAGAGACGATGATGGAAGAAGCGGCAGGCGATGTCGAATACGACCCTGGCGAGGTTCGGGCCGCGTTCGAGGAGCTCGATGGCCTTCGTCGGGCGCTTGGACGAAGCACGTTCGCAGCGTTTCAGGCCCTTCTGCCGTTCAGCCGCAACGATCTTTGGGAAGTGTCGGAACTTCGCCAGCGGCTGCACCGCCGCTGATCAGCTAGCGCCGATAGGCGACGAAATCTCCAAGGACGCAACTTGGGCCCGGGATATGCGAGCTGCGATCGAAGGACCGGACGAGATCGCCCTGGCACAAATAGGATCCAGTCGGTTCGGTCACGAGAATATCGTCGTTTGCGAAGGCACATTGTCCGAGGCGATTTGCCCAGATGACCGGACCGCTTCCGTAGATGAGCGTGTGCGGGTCGGTGTCCGATGCGCGAAGGGAATCGGTCGGCCGAAGGGAGACGCAGCGTTGGGAAATCCCGGCCGTCCGGCCATGAAGTTCGACCGGATCGCCGGTCCGTTCAGGCGGCGGCGCGGCGCAGGACGACGCAAGAAGCGCCATCAGGACGATCAGAACGCGCATTGCCCCCTTGGATAGCCCAAGGTCGTGCCGGCGCCAACGGCCCATCCGTTCTGGGGCACGCACGGCCGGTTTACGCCTTGGGGGCACCCGAAAGTTACCCTTTCTTAACCATCTGCCGCGCACTGCCGACCCAAGCCCTACTTTATGCCGATGCTTGCCTATTTTGCGGACATTCCGCCCAAGAGCGATCGCCGACGCTCCCCTCGCCGCTCGCTGCGCCTCGGCGGCAATGGCGGCGATGACGCCGTCACGATCCACGATCTGTCCCTGACCGGCGCCCTTCTTGAAACGTCGGTTCCGATGCTGGTCGGGGCGATGATCGAGGTCGAGCTCCCGCAAGCGGGCAGGGTCGAGGCGGAAATCGTCTGGAGCAGCGGCGAATATTATGGATGCCAGTTCGAACTTCCCGTTTCACCCGCCGCGCTCAGCGCAGCGCAGCTGAAGAGCGGGGCGCTCGAGGCAGAACCGCAGGCGCCCCCTGATCCACTCGACGAACTTAGAGACCTCAATGCCGAGGTCGAGCGCCTCGCACTCAAAATGGAAACCGCGATCCGCCGCCTCAAGCGGAAGTAGCCTCGACGGAGCGCGAGTGCAGTGCGCGTGGCGCGTCCGAGGTCGAATGCGGAAGCAGGCGCCTCAAGCCAAAGGCGGACTTCAGATTTCTTCTTTCACCTGGGCATGATTGAGCAAGGCCACGAAAACGACACCACCGATCGAGTTCCCGATGAGCGCCGGAAGCAGAAAATCCACACCATATTGGCGCCAGCCAACGGCTCCGCGCATCGCTGCGAACGCAACTTCGCTCGAGCCTGCGATCACATGGCTGAACTCCCCGGCGGAAATCAGCCAGGTCACCGCGATGATGACCAGGATCTTCGCCGACGAAGCTGCAGGCATCAGCCAGACCATGAGGGCGATAAGCCAGCCTGCCATCACCCCTTTCACAAGGACGATTGAAAAGCCTGGCTCGACCGCTTTTGTCCCAAGGACGGCGAAAGCCTCGACCGCTTCAGGCCTGAACAAATGCGGGATGTTCGCCGCGGCGGCGAAGAGCAAAGTGCCGAGGATATTCGCCGCAATGACGATCGCCCAGTAGCGACCCGCATCGCCGAGGCTGTGCGTTCGATGGAGCACAGGGAGCATCACTGTGAGCGTAGTCTCGGTGAACAGTTGCTGCCTTGCCATGGTGACGAAGATGAAGCCAAGCGTATAGCCAAGGCTCGCAACCAGATGCGCCCAGGGGACTTGAGGAAGCGCCGCCATAAGCAGCCCCTGGCCCACCATCGATGTTCCCATGGTCAGGCCCGCCGCAAGCCCCGACCAGGCGATGGAAGAGGAAGGTCGCTCAAGCTCCTCGGTGCCCTCGAGCCTGATCGCTTCGTGCACAACCTTTGCACTCGTGCTCGAGCGCTCGTCCGCCTCCTCGACCTCGCGGTCGGAAAGCGGCGATCGCCGCTTTTCCTCCTCCACCATCTGTTCGCGGGTTGGCATCGTGCCGGCTTAAGCCCCGGTGCGATGCCGATGGTTCCAACAAGCGTGCAAACGAGGAAGGCGAGCTACCGCTTCAGAGCTGCGGCAGCCTCGTCCAATCGTTCGCGGTCGTTGCCGATGCGCTTGATGAGATCTTCGGCCTCTTGCCGGCTGATGCCGTGCTTCCTGGCGAAATAGCTTACTTCATAGCCTTCACCGCCAGCGACCCGGCTCCGGTCATGGCCGCTGCGGTTCGATTTATCGTCAGACATTGCGCATACACTTTCGCTGTTGGGCGACGTGATTTTGAACGCCGCATCGGGAACGGACGTTCCAAGCAGCCGAAC
>DATMHD010000320.1:0-8365 GCA_035555075.1 Sphingomicrobium sp.
TCCCCGCTCGCAAGATACCGGCGCTTCATCGACGAGAGCCTCTGTCCGTTCGTCGAACTTCCCGGAATTGCCGTCCTCGGGATCAACACTGCCCGTTCCCTGACGTTCAAGGATGGCCGCATCAACAAGAGCCAGGTCACGTTCATTCGGGAGACCTTCTCGCGCACTGCGAGCGAAGCCATGCGCATTCTGGTCACTCACCATCCCCTGTTCGCGCTCGAGGTCGGAGGCGAGGTCGATCGCGCCATCGGACGGCAGGAGCTTGCACTCGATGCAATCGAGGAATCGGGTGTCGACATGCTTCTTGCCGGGCACAATCATCACGCCTCGAGCCAGGATGCGAGCGATCTTGTGACGCGAGCAGGGGGAGTCCTTGTCGTCCAGGCAGGTACCGCGACCTCGACGAGGGTGCGCGAGCAGGAGCAGAGCTTCAACACGATCGACATCAGTCGGGCGACGGCGACGATCACTGTAAATCTTTGGACGGGGGACGACTTTCATCCCAACGATGCGCGGAAATATGAATGGAAGGAGGGGCGCTGGATACTCAGCAGGGCGGCCGAGCCCGCCAGCTAAGCTTGTCCAAAGCGGGGCCGCTCGCCTAGACGCGCCGCATGGCTCTTCCCGACGACTTCAACCTCGACGACTTCGCTCGTCACGTGCTTGCCGAGGATCTTGGCAGCGGGGGCGATCTCACCTCAAAGGAGACAATCGACGAGGACGCGCGCTTTACCGCCGAGATGAATGCGCGCCAGGCACTCGTCGTCGCCGGCATCGAGATTGCCGCCGCTTTCTTCCGATCGCTCGACCCGAAGGTCGAGATCGAGCAGCTCGTCAAGGACGGCGAACTGGTCGAGCACGGCGCAACGCTTCTTCGTCTTGCCGGAAATGCGCGTTCAATGCTTGCCGCGGAGCGATCGGCGCTTAACGCGATCCAGCACCTCTCGGGCATCGCGACGCTGACCCGCAGATATGTGGATGCGATCAATGGCACGGGCGCCATCCTCCTTGACACCAGAAAGACCATTCCGGGCCTGAGGCTTCTCGAGAAGTTCGGTTGCAGGATGGGCGGTGCCCAGAACCATCGGATGCGCCTCGATGATGGAATCCTCATCAAGGACAATCATGTGGCGGTCTGCGGCGGTGTTGCCGAGGCCGTGCGACGTGCCAAGGAGGCAAACACCGGGCTTCCCGTCCAGGTCGAAGTCGACCGCATCGACCAGATCGAGCCTGCGCTTGCCGCCGGCGCGGACCGGCTGCTCCTCGACAACATGGATCCAGCCCGTCTTAGGCAAGCGGTCCAGCTCGTCGGAGGCCGTGTTCCTCTCGAGGCGTCGGGCGGAGTGACCCTCGAAACGATCCGTTTCCTTGCCGAGACGGGAGTGACCTTCATCTCCGTTGGAAGAATCACCCAGTCGGCGCCGGCAGTGGACATCGGCCTCGACTATTCGATCGGCTAACGCGTCCAAGCACGACGCGCAGGGATCGTAGGCATGCTTATCGATTCCTGACCGCAACATTCAGACCCGGGACAGCATGTCGCGCGTATTTACGCCAGCAGATGGCCGCGAAGTTCCCTCCACGGCCTTGGATGTAAACGGAGGAAGTCAATGTTCAGAAAGATCGCACTGGCGCTTTCGGCTGCGGCGATGGTCGGACTGCCGGCGGCGGCGGACGCGCAATATTACGGTCATCGTTACGGCGGTTATGGTTATGCCTATCCACGCTCGACAACGGTGATCTCGATCGGTTCGCCCGGCTATGGCTACGGCTACGGCTACGGGTACCCGTCCTACGGCTATGGCTACCCGTCCTACGGCTATGGCTATCCGTCCTATGGCTACGGTTCGGGCTATGGCTATCCCGCCTACGGTTACGATTATCCGTCCTATGGTTACGGTTCCGGCTACGGCTACGGCTACGGCAATCGCTATTGCGGCAATAACACCGCAGCGGGCGCTGCGGTCGGCGGTATCGCAGGGGCCGTGCTTGGAAGTTCGGTCGCCAATGGCGGACGCCATTACTCACGCTACGGCTACCGTTATGGCCGGAGCGGAGATCGCGCAGCCGGAGCAATCATCGGTGGCGTCCTTGGTGCTGCGGTCGGTAGCGCCATCGCCAACAGCGGTTGCTGACAAGACGACGTAACCGAACGTCTGGCGCCAATGGGCGGGGCTGCGGAACCTACCGCGGCCCCGCTCACTTTTTTCGCGCATTGCTAACCAACCGCTCCTATATGAGCACCACAGATGGCGCATGATGCGCTGGGGAGACGGGTTTTGTTCAAGGGCCTCCAGCCCATCCTCTATGCCGGACGCGAGGTTTGGCCTCTGGTCGAAGGCGGCAAGGGAGTTAGCGCGACCAATCATGCAAGCAGCGGTGCCTGGGCTGCGGCCGGCGGCATTGGCACTGTCTCGGCCGTCAACGCCGACAGCTATGACCCCGAAGGCCGCATCATCCCTCAGATCTACGAGGGACTGACCCGTCGCGAGCGTCACGAGGAGCTCATCAAATTCGCCGTGGATGGCGCCGTCGCGCAGGTCCATCGCGCCTATGAAATCGCTTCCGGCAAGGGCGCAATCAACATCAACGTCCTTTGGGAGATGGGCGGCGCCCAGCGGGTCCTTCATGGCGTGCTGGAGCGGACCAAGGGGCTCGTCTCGGGCGTCACGTGCGGGGCGGGCATGCCCTACAAGCTGAGCGAGATCGCCGCCTCCTACGGCGTCAACTATCTTCCGATCATCAGCTCGGCGCGAGCGTTCAGCGCGCTCTGGAAGCGCGCCTATCACAAGGCCGCCGAATGGCTCGCCGCAGTCGTCTATGAGGACCCCTGGCTCGCCGGTGGGCACAACGGCCTCAGCAACGCCGAGGATCCAAGAAAGCCGCAGGATCCCTATCCCAGGGTCAAGGCGCTCCGGGACACGATGCGCGAGCAGGGGATTGCCGACAGCGTCCCGATCGTCATGGCCGGCGGCGTCTGGCGCCTGGACGAGTGGGATCACTGGATCGACAATCCAGAGCTTGGCCAGATCGTCTTCCAGTTCGGAACCCGGCCGCTCCTGACGCAGGAGAGCCCGATCCCGCCCTAGTGGAAGGCTCGGCTCCTGACGCTCGAGGAAGGCGACGTGCTGCTGCACCGCTTCTCGCCGACGGGCTTCTATTCGTCGGCCGTGCGCAACCCGTTCCTGCGCAACCTCGAAGCGCGGAGCGAGCGGCAGATCGCCTACACCAAGGAACCGATCGGCGATCACCATTTCCAGCTCGACGTCGGGGTGGGGACCAAGAAGAATTTCTGGGTAACCAAGGGCGACCTCACGCATGCTCGCGAGTGGTTCGCCAATGGCTTTTCCAATGCCATGAAGACGCCCGACGACACGCTCATTTTCGTGCGGCCCGATGAAGAGAAGCAGATCCGCGTCGATCAGGCGGAATGCATGGGCTGCCTAAGCCAATGCGCCTTTTCCTCGTGGGCCGACAACGAGAAGAACTCGACCGGCCGTCTTGCCGACCCGCGCAGCTTCTGCATCCAGAAGACGCTTCAGGATATCGCGCACGGAGGCCCCGTCGAGCAGAATCTCATGTTCGCCGGCCATGCCGCGTTCCGCTTCAGGAGCGATCCTTTCTATTCGAACGGCTTCATCCCGACGGTGAAGCAGCTCGTCGACCGGATCCTGACCGGCGCCTGATGGTCGCTCGGGGGCTGCTGACCGCAGGTCTGATTTTCGCGGTTGCCGCTCCAGCGGTAGCCCAGGAGAAGCAGCCACCTTATTGGGCGTCGATCGCCAGCGGGCGGGCGATGACCCGCACTGGCCCGGGAAAGAATTATCCCGGTGTCTGGCTGTACCAACGCCGCGACCTTCCGGTTCGGGTGGTGAAGAAATATGACAATTGGCGGCTGATCCAGGATCCGGACGGGGATCAGGGCTGGATGCTCGTCACGCTTCTCAGCGACCGCCGGACGGCGATCGTGAAGCCCGGAGATCCACGGCCGTTACGGGTTCGGCCGGATGAGGGCGCCAAGACGCAATATATGGCCGAGCAGGGCGTTGTCGGTCGCATCAGCAAGTGCAGCAATGGCTGGTGCAGGATCGAGATCGGCTCTCGCCGCGGTTATGTCAGGACCTCCGACATATGGGGTGTGGCCGACGGAGAAGTCGTCGGCTGAAAAGGAATGAGGCTCGGATGAAACGCATTGCTTCCATCGCAACCGGAGTCCTCATCCTGACCAGTTCTGCAACCGCTGCTCCCGAACGAGCTGCGGTCGAGCATTTTGGCAGACCCGCGCTGAACGGTCAGCCACTGCCCTTCTCGGACGCGGTTCGGGTCGGGGACGTATTGTATCTGTCAGGCCAGATCGGGGTTGGGCCCGACGGCAAGCTCGCGGACGGCATTGAGGCGCAGACGAAGCTTGCGATGGAGAATATCGGCGCAGTGCTGAAGCGCGCAGGGCTTGGCTATGGAGATGTCTTCCACTGCACTGCGTTCCTCAGCGACATGAAAAACTGGCCAAGCTTCAACAAGGTCTATGTGCCCTATTTCCCGGCCGGAAAGCTGCCCGCGCGGAGCGCCTTTGGGACGAACGGCCTTGCGCTTGGCGCCCTGCTCGAAATCGAATGCCAGGCCTATGCGGGAAAGAAGTGAGGCCGGGAGAAGTCCCGGCCATCTTCCAGTAGGTCCTAGACGAGTTCCACCGCGACTGCAGTTGCTTCGCCACCTCCGATGCAGAGGCTTGCGACGCCGCGCTTGGCGCCCTTCTGCTTCAAGGCATTGATCAGCGTGACGAGGATCCTTGTGCCGCTCGCTCCGATCGGGTGACCAAGCGCCGTCGCCCCGCCATGCACGTTGATCTTCTCGTGGGGGATGCCAAGGTCCTTCATCGCAAACATCGCGACACAGGCGAACGCCTCGTTCACCTCCCAGAGGTCGACCTCGCCAGCTTTCCAGCCAGCCTTTTCGAGCACCTTCTCGATCGCTCCGATGGGTGCGACGGTGAACTGGGCCGGTTCCTGCGCGTGAGCCGCAGTCGCGACGATCCGGGCGACCGGCTGGAGGCCCTTCTCGCGCGCGCTTGATTCGCTGGTCAGTACGATTGCAGCAGCACCGTCGGAAATCGACGATGAGGTCGCTGCAGTGATCGTGCCCTCCTTTGCCAATGCGCGCTTGAGCTGCGGGATCTTGTCGGGCCGGCCGCGACCCGGAGCTTCGTCGGTGTCGACGCTGGTTTCGCCGGCCCGCGTCTTGATCGTGACGGGAACGATCTCGTCCTTGAACCCGCCATTGTCGATCGCCTCCTTCGCGCGGCGAAGGCTCTCGATCGCATAATCGTCCATCTGTTCGCGCGTCAGCTGATATTCGTCGGCAGTGCACTGCGCGAAACTGCCCATCGCGCGGCCTTCTTCATAGGCGTCCTCGAGCCCGTCGAGGAACATGTGGTCATAGGCAGTATCGTGGCCGATGCGGGCGCCCGAACGGTGCTTCTTCAAAAGATAGGGCGCGTTGGTCATCGACTCCATACCGCCGGCGACGATCACCTCAGCATTGCCGGTCCGGATCGCTTCGTCGCCCATGATCACCGTCTGCATTCCCGAGCCGCAGACCTTGTTGACCGTCGTAGCCTGCACCGACGTGGGGAGCCCGGCCTTGATTGCGGCCTGGCGGGCCGGTGCCTGCCCGAGACCGGCGGGAAGCACGCAGCCCATGTAAATGCGGTCGATATCGTCACCCGAGATTCCGGCGCGCTCGACGGCGGCCTTGACTGCGGTTGCTCCAAGGTCAGTCGCGGACGCTTCGGCAAGCGCGCCCTGCATCGAGCCCATGGGCGTACGGGCGATCGAAAGGATGACGGTCGGGTCTGTTGCTTGGCTGGCCATGACGAACTCCGGAGTCGAATTGTTGCAGTGCACATAAGACTGCACGGCTGGTTGTTCAAACGGTACGCGCTCTGCTAGCGGCCCGCTGGACAGGAGAGACGACATGTCCGAGCCCGGACTCGATTTCGACATCGGCGAAATGGCCGAGACAATCCGCGATACGACCAAGCGCTTCGCGACCGACAAGATCGCGCCGATCGCCGCAAAGATCGACGAGACGGACGAGTTTCCGCGTTACCTATGGCCCCAGATGGGCGAGCTTGGCCTCCACGGCATCACGGTCGAAGAGGAGTGGGGCGGTCTCGGGCTCGGTTATCTCGAGCATGTCGTCGCACAGGAAGAGGTTGCGCGTGCATCCGCCTCGGTTGGCCTCAGCTACGGCGCCCATTCCAACCTGTGCGTCAACCAGATCCGTCGCTGGGCCAACCCGGAACAGAAGGCGAAATATCTACCAAAGCTCATCAGCGGCGAGCATGTCGGCGCCCTTGCGATGAGCGAAGCGGGTGCCGGCAGCGACGTCGTCGGGATGAAGCTCAAGGCCGACAAGAGTGGCAACGGCTACCGTCTCAACGGCACCAAATTCTGGATCACCAACGGGTCGGAAGCCGACACGCTGGTCGTCTATGCCAAGACCGACATGGCGGCGGGAAGCCGCGGGATCACGGCATTCCTCATCGAGCGCAACATGGAAGGCTTCTCGATCGGCCAGAAGGTCGACAAGCTTGGAATCCGGGGGTCGCCCACGGCCGAGCTGGTGTTCGACGATTGTTTCGTTCCACCCGAGAATATCCTCGGCGAGGAAAACAAGGGTGTCGAGGTGCTGATGAGCGGTCTCGACTACGAGCGGACGGTGCTTGCCGGAATGCAGATCGGGATCATGCAGGCCTGCCTCGATACGGTTCTTCCCTATGTTCGTGAACGCAAGCAGTTCGGCAAACCGATCGGCTCGTTCCAGCTGATGCAGGCGAAGATCGCAGACATGTACGTCGCACTCAGCAGCGCGAAAGCCTACGTCTATTGCGTCGCGAAGGCGTGTGATGCCGGCAAGACCACAAGGTATGACGCAGCAGGTGCCATCCTTCTGGCAAGCGAAAACGCAGTGAAGGTCGCCAACGAGGCCGTCCAGGCCCTTGGCGGCGCGGGCTATACCAAGGACTGGCCGGTCGAACGTTACTATCGGGACGCAAAGCTTCTCGACATCGGCGCCGGCACCAACGAAATCCGGCGCATGCTCATCGGCCGCGAGCTGATCGGCGCCTGACCGGCAAGGATCGCGGGGCAGCCGGGGAGTGCCCCTAGCTGCCCCAGACGGTAATGCGTTTCCCGGGCGCGAGGTAGAGTTTCTGCCCGGCCCTTACGTTGAACGCTGGATACCAGGCATCGACGTTTCGTACGGTAAGCACGCGCCATGGGCCAGGCGCATGGACATCGGTTGCAACACGCGCTCGCAACGCTGCATCCCGAAGCTTTGCGCGGTGCGACTGGGCGTAGGCAAGGAAGAAGCGCTGGTCGCCTGTCAGCCCGTCGATCAGCGGTGAGGGCTTTCCTCCAAGCGAGGCCTTCCAGGCATCATAGGCTGCGGCAAGGCCTGCAACGTCCGCGATATTCTCTCCAAGCTCCTGCTTGCCGTTCAGATGCAGCCCGGGAAGCGCTTCATAGGCATCATATTGCGCTGCAAGCGCCGCCCCGGCCTGATTGAAATGCGCAAAGTCCGCAGGTGTCCACCAGTTTCGAAGCTTGCCCGTGGCATCGAAAGTGGCGCCGAGATTGTCGAAGCTGTGGCTGATCTCGTGCCCGATCACTGATCCGATCGCGCCATATTTCGCCGCGGCATCGGCCGCCGGATCATAGAATCCCTTGTCGAGGATAGCCGCCGGGAAGTTCAGCGAGTTCTGGAGTGGCTGGTTCTGGGCGTTCACCGTCTGCGGTTCCAGCCACCACTCGTGCCGGTCGACGGGCTTTCCGATCTTGGAGAGCTGATATTGGTAATTGGCAAGCTGCGCGCGATCGAGATTTCCGAACGCATCATCGCCCCTGATGTCGAGCGAGCCGTAGCTTCGCCAGCTGTCCGGATAACCGATCCCGACCACCATTGAAGCAACCTTCTTCTTGGCTTCTGTCTTGGTTGCGGGCGCCATCCAGGACAGCGCGTCGATCCGCTTCTCGAGGGCGGACTTGATGTTGTTCACCATGCCGTCGATGTCAGCCTTGGAGGAAGCCGGGAAGTAGCGTGCGACATAGCGTTTGCCGACGGCATCGCCGAGCTGAGCATCGAGCGAGGCAAGGGCGCGCTTCTGGCGCGACTGCTGTTGCGGCTGGCCGTTGATCTCACTTCCGTAGAAAGCGAAATGGGTATCGTCGAAGGCCTTGGGGAGGACGGCGCTCATCTGATTGATGCGGTGGAACACAAGCCAGTCCTTCCAGACCTCCAAGGGCTCGGAGCCGACCAGCGCTGCAATTTTGCTGACTGCGGCCGGTTGCCAGATGATGAAGTC
>DATMHD010000321.1:0-7617 GCA_035555075.1 Sphingomicrobium sp.
CCCGGCAGCCTCACCTGGTGGGGGATCATCGGGTACATGGTCATCGAAGGCGTCGGCTTCGCCCTGACCTTCGCCGTCTATTTCTACCTTATGGGCCACGAGCAGGGATGGCCGCCCGAAGGGCGCGCCGCCCCCGATATCCTTGCAGGAACGATCTTCACGATCGTCATCCTCCTCAGCGAAATTCCGAACACCATCATCAAGAAGGCCGCAAGGAGCGGTGACGTTGGCACCATCCGCCTGCTGCTCCCCGTGATGGTCGCCGTCGGGGCGGCATTGCTCGTCATCCGCGGGTTCGAGTTCAACAGCCTCAACTGCCGTTGGGACGACAACGCCTATGGATCGATCATCTGGACGGTCCTCATGCTGCATGCCGCCCATCTTGGCACCGACTGGATGGATACGGTCGTCATCTGGGCGTTGATGATGACGCCCCTGGGCTACGAACGACGGCGCCAGGTCGATGTCGACGAGAACAGTCTCTACTGGCGCTATGTCTGGCTGCTCTGGATCCCGATCTACCTTCTCATCTACTGGGTGCCGCGCCTGTGAACGCGGACCGTGCCCGCGACCGCTTCCTGCCCTGGGCCGGCCTTGCACTGGGCACCCTTGGCGCGGGAATTGCGCACCAGGTCGGCGCTGACTCGACGTTCCAGGATTGCCGCGTCGGAAGCCCGTTCATCGTCATCCTGGCAGCGATCGCCGGCCTGGTCCTCGTCGCACTTGGAGCTTTGGGCTCGTGGCGGGCCTATGGCGAGGCAAGCGAAGCTCCGGCCCGCCGCCTGGTTTCCGTCGTGTCGCTCATGGCCTGCGCGCTCTACGCAATTGCAATCATCCTCCCCTGCATTGCAGCGATCGTGATCCCGCGATGCTGGCAATGAGGATCCTTCTTGCGGGCTTCCTGTTCGTCGCGGGACCAGCGCTTGCGCACGGCGCCCACGAGGGAGCGCCAGGCTGGACCCTCGATCCCATGCTCGTCGTGCCGCTTGGACTGGCGCTCCTCATCTACCTCGTCGGCTGGCGGCGCCTCTCGAAACGAGCCTCCACTCCCGTGCGCCCCCCGCTCTTCCTGTCGGGCTGGATCGTCCTCTCGCTCTCGCTCACCTCTCCGCTGCACGAGGCGGGCGAAATGAGCTTCACCATGCACATGATCGAGCACGAGCTCATCATGCTGGTCGCAACCTTCCTCTTTGCAGCCTCGACTTCAGGCGGGGTCCTCGCCTGGGGGCTGCCGCGTCCGCTTCGCCAGGGGCTTGCGGGCTCCTGGAAGTCGCCGCTTCAGGCATTGTGGCGCCGGCTGACCGAACCTGTGACGGCGACCGCGATCCAGGCGGTTGTCATGTGGGGATGGCATGCGCCGGCACTGTTCGACCGGGCGCTCGACAGCTTCTCCTGGCACATTGCACAGCATGCATCATTCTTCGTGAGCTCGCTTCTCTTCTGGTGGGCGATGCTCCACCCGCGAAGGGGCCCCGCGGGCTACGGGCTATCCGCCGCCTGCCTTTTTGCAACGACGCTCGTCGGCGGCGCGCTCGGAGCGCTGATGAGCCTCTCCTCCAGCCCCTGGTATGCCGATTATGCCGCGATGGGCATGACGGGCATCGGGCTCGATCCCGTCGACGACCAGCGGCTTGCGGGCCTCATCATGTGGATCCCGGGCGGGCTGGTCCACGGAGCTGCTGCAGTCGCGCTCTTCTACAAATGGCTTAAAGCCTCAGAAGGAGGCAGCCATGCGCTTCCTGTCCACTAAAAGCTTCTTCGCCATCCTTGCGGGCGCGATCTTCGCGGTTGCAATCGTTGGGGTCATCTACAAATATTTCGAGCAGCGCGAGCGGATGCGCGTCCACGCCGCAACGGAAACCGGCGGCGACCCCAAGAGGGGCGAAGCCATGTTCATCCAATATGGCTGCGGCAGCTGCCATGCGCTCAAACATGTCCGCGACGCGACTGGAAGCGTTGGTCCGCCCCTCGATGGAATTGCAGTCAGGGTGATCGTCGCCGGGCATCTCGCAAACACGCCGGCCAACATGGAAACATGGATCCGGGATCCCCAGCACGTGTCCCCGGGGACCGCCATGCCCAACCTGCGCGTCGGCGAAGGCGATGCCCGCGACATCACCGCCTTCCTCTACACAAGAGCGAAGTAAAGGGCCTCTACGAGTTGAGGCCGAGCGCCAGGTAGAAATGATGGCCTGCCTGGCGGTCGACAAAGGCGGACCGCCCCACAGCAGACGTTTGTCGGTCTTCCTAAGCCTGATGATGGCGCCGACGCCCGCCCGGGTCCGGTCGGTGCCAGCCAAAGGTGACGATGCACCTTTTGTCTCTTATTTAAGTCGAAGCCCGATCCAGAATGTCCTTGGCGTCGCACGTTCGATCGAGCCATCTCCGTTCAATGCCGCCATGACGAGCGCATTGGTCACATTCTCGGCTCGGGCAACGACCTGGAAGCGCTTGCCAAGCGGCCAGGATGTCGAGGCATCGAGGGTCGTCGCGGCTTTCAGAAGGCGGGTATTGAGATCGTCCTCGAATTGGGCGCCCACGCGCCTCACCACGAGTTCGAGGCCCTTGCCGTCCCTGTGCCAGCCTGCCGACACGCTTGCCGCGAACCTGGGCGTCTGCGCGGGTCTCAGCCCATCGAGGACGGCCGCGGCGCCGCTTGCTTCCATGCGCGCATGGCTAAGGCTTGCGCCGGCCTCGATCGACCAGGGGCCGTCGGTCCAGGCCGCCGAAGCCTCAATGCCCCGGACCTTCACCGCATCCACATTCTGGCGCTGACGGAACGTCCCGCCGGCAGCGACGAACCCGACCTGCGGGAAGGTGCCGGGGCCAAGTCCCAGAGTAACGTTCGCAATCGCATGGCTGAGGCGATTGACGAACGCAGTGCCCGACAGTCGCCAGGGACCCCGGTGATAATCGATCCCGGCTTCAATGCCGGACAGCCGCTCCGGATCGAGGCCCGGATTTGCAGCCGTTGCATCGGTCCCGGCCCGGAAGGGACGGAACAATTCGTTGAGCGTCGGCATCCGCCAGCCAAGATAGCCTGCCGAACGGAGGCTGAGCCCGCCGCCAAAGGGAACAAGTACGCCGCCCCTCGCCGTCGGCAGCCATCCGCTGCGCTGAGGATCAGTCTCGTCGCGAAGGACGGCTCCAGTCGCGATCGTCTGTTCAAAAAGATGCCCGTTTCTCACCTGCCAGTGATCGATCCGTCCTCCGGCCGTGAAGGTCGTTCCCCCAAGGACTGCGGACGCCTCGGCAAAGCCCCCGAGGGTCAGCGTCTCGCCACCCGCGCGGCGGCGACGCGTCGGGTTTGCATTGACATAGTTTGCAAGCTCACGCGTCTCGCCCGTGGTCTTGCGTCCGTCCATGCCGAGCCGGAGCTCGATGCCGTCGGGCATCGGCGGCCGGACCTCGATGCTTCCTCCAACGCCGTGGGACGGAACCTGGTCCTGGAGCAGCACGCGACTTGCAACCGTTCGCTTCGGATCAAGGCCGGCGGTGCTGCTCCTGAGGTTCCGCCACTGCCAATAGCCAAGCGCACTCCACTGCCAGTCGCCATGCCCTACGAGGCGCACCGAGCCTTCCGCGCCATTGGTGCGATCAGTGCTGAAACGAGTGCCGCGATTGCGCCAGTCGTGGAACCCCATGACGCTCGCCTGGAGTTCCGTCGTGCTGCCGACCGGCATGACCCAGCGGCCCCGCGCACTCCACTGGCGGTAGGGCGCGCGCCTGTCCGCAGGCCCGCGGGTGGCGGCGGTAATGGGAATGAAGCCGTCGCCCCGCGCACCGCGCGCGAAAAGGGCAAGATTGCCCGTCCCCATCACAACGCCAAGCCGCCCGCTCGCTTCAAGCGAGTCCCTGCTGCCGGCGTCGATTTCCCCCCCGACGCCCGTATCGGTGCGGCTCGTCATCACAATCGTCCCGGCAAGTGCCCCAGGACCATATGCAAGGCTCCCGCCACCGCGGACGACACGAATGGATGAGAGCGTCAACGGATCATAAGCCGGCCAGTTGATCCACCCGCCGAAGGGATCGGTCTGCGGAACACCGTCGAGGACGAGAAGAGCGCGGCTGGAGGCGTTCCCGCCCAATGCCCTCAAGGTCACGCCCTGGCTGGTCGGATGGCCACTTCGTGCATCCGAACGGCGGAACAGCTGGACTCCCGGCACATCCTTGAGGAGCTGGTCGATCTCGAGGCTCGGCGACTGCGCGATCTCCTCGGCAGTGATCTGGTCGGCCGAATAGACGCGTTCAGCCCGCGCCTCGGGAAGCGCCCGGCCGGTAATCACGATGGCCGGCGGCGGGGGAGGCAGCGCCTGCGCCACCTATGATGCTACAGGATGTCGTAGAGGGTTGCGCCGATGGTCAGGAGCGATGTCGCCGCGACCCCCAGCAAGGCCCACGGCGCCCACCATGGCCAGGACAGTTCCTCGGTTTCCTCCGACTTCGTCATGATATCCAAATCACTGCGCCAACCATCCGGTTCCGTCGAGTGAAATTGCTCCAGGAGGAACATGATCTCGCCAGCCCGGATATAATTAACGTTAAAAATAAGTTGCTGACCCTGAGGTAAATTGGTCTAATTTCGACATACTTCGGGGCGACTCGGAGCTTGTCCAAGGGGAAAAGGGGCGCCCCGGATGAAGCTGAAACGCGACGGAACGACGGGGAAGTTCGGCGCGGCATTATGCCGCGCAGTACCGATTCTCGCCTCTCTTGGCCTTTTCGCCTGGCCGGGCGCCGCCGCGGCGCAATCGGCAACTCAGGTCGCTCCGCCAACCCGCGAGGAAGTCACCCGGCCGATCATCGGCCAGCCGCCCCAGCCCGAAAGCGGGCTCCAGGTCGAAGGCGGCATCGAGCGTGCACCCTGCGCGCTTGACGGCCCCGAATTCCGCTCGATCCATTTCGTACTTCGCGGCGCCGAGTTCGAAGGGCTGCAGGGCCTGACCCGCGCGGATCTTGCATCGACCTTTGCGCCATACATGGGCCGCGACGTCCCGATATCCACCGTCTGCGAAATCCGCGACCGGGCAGCGACCATCCTTCGCAACGCCGGCTACATTGCCGCGGTCCAGGTTCCCGAGCAGCGCATCGAGGGCGGGATCGTCCGCTTCCAGGTGCTCATGGCAAGATTGACGCAGATCCGGGTGCGCGGGGAAGCGACCGGCGCCGAGACGGTGCTTGCAGCCTATCTCAGCCAGCTGACGAAAAGGCCGTTGTTCAACCGCTTCGAGGCCGAACGCTATCTTCTGCTGGCGAGTGACCTGCCCGGTTATACGGTGCGACTGACGCTCCGGCCGGCGGGGACTGCGCCCGGCGATGTGATCGGCGACGTCACCGTCCAGCGCCTTCCCGCCTACGCCGACTTCGTCATCCAGAACGGCGGAAGCCGGGCACTCGGCCGCTGGGGCGGGCTGCTGCGGGGCCAGGTCTTCGGCCTCACGGGACTTGGCGACAGGACATCCATCTCGATCTTCAGCACGTCCGATTTCCACGAGCAGCAGACGATCCAGGTGGCGCACGACATGCGTCTCGGGCCCGAAGGCTTCACGCTTTCGGGGGCCTTCACCTATGCCTGGGCGCGTCCCACTGTTCCGAACGCCGACGTCCTTGCAAAGACGCTCCTTGGCACCGTTGAAGTTGGCTATCCCTTCGTCCGCCGCCAGTCAGCGACCATCCGCGGCTCGGCCGGCATGGACATCGTGAACCAGGACGTCTGGCTGGACCAGGCCAAGCTCAGCCGCGATCGCCTCCGGGTGGGCTTCCTGAGACTCAGCATCGATGCGGTCGCGACCAATTTCGCGACCGCCTTCTCGACAGCCGAGCCGCCGTGGCATTTCACCAGCCTCCTGGAGCTCCGCCAGGGCCTCCACGCGCTTGGAGCAACCCACGACTGCGGCGCGGCGGGCGTGAACTGCGTCGGCCCGGGCGAGGTCCCGCCGAGCCGCCTCGAGGGCAAGTCGAACGCGACCGTCTTCAGATATACGGGCTATGGCGAAATCCGGCCGACGCCCAAACTGACGTTCGCGCTTGGTCTTCGCGCGCAATATGCGTGGAAGCCGGTCCTGAGCTTCGAGGAATTCTCGGCCGGCAATTATACTGTCGGGCGCGGCTATGACCCGGGTGCGATTCTTGGTGATCGCGGGCTCGGCACCCAGACCGAGATCCGCTACGGCAGCCGCATTCCCTTGAGCGCCAAGAAGCCGGCGATCGAAGGCTACGCCTTCTGGGACTATGCGGCGGTCGGCCATCGCGACAGTCCCATCATCGCCGGACGCGAGCATCTCAATTCCATCGGCGGCGGAGCACGCATCAACTGGGACCGCTTCGTCCTCGATGCAGGACTTGCCTTCCCATTGACGCGCATCGGAGCGCTCGACCGCAGGCCGCCGACGCGGCTCCTCATTTCTCTAACGACCAGGTTGTGGCCCTGGAGGTACTAATGCCCGTTGCGTCCCCACGGTCTCGGCACCGCCGACCAGAGTTCCTGATCTCCTGCGCAACCATCGCGCTCGCAGCTGCAACGCTCGCACCCTCTCGCGCAATGGCCCAGGCCTTCCAGGGCGTACCTGCGACGCTTAACGGCACCGTCAGTTACGCGCGCTCGACGCCGGGCAGCGAAACCGTGACGATCGGAAGCAGCACCGCAACGATCAACTGGACCCCGGATTCGACCCAGGGGACAGGGAACGTCAACTTCCTTCCAAGCGGGAACACGGCGACCTTCCAGGCGGCGCAAGGGGTCACCGGCTTCACCGTCCTCAATCGCGTGCTCCCCTCGACCGCGACGCAGCCGATCGAACTCAATGGAACGGTGCTTGGGAAGCTTGCCGACAACACGACCGGCGGAAACGTCTGGTTCTACAGCCCGGGCGGCATCATCGTTGGCCAGAATGCGGTCATCGATGTCGGCGGCCTCCTTCTCAGCACGATCGACCTGCCCGGCAGCTTCACGACCAGCGCGAGCGGCTTTTCGGCAAGCTTCTCCAAGACCCAGAGCACGGCAGGGTCGATCCAGATCAAGCCGGGGGCGCAGATCAACGCGCGCAGTTCCTATGTCGGGATGGTTGCGCCCCGCATCGAGCAGGGCGGCAATGTCAATGTGAACGGGTCCGCCGCCTATGCCGCTGCTGACCAGCTCACCATGACCCTCAACCAGGGCATGTTCGACATTGCAGTGCCGGTGGGGAGCGGGACATCCGATGCCAACGGCATCGTGCATACAGGAACGACAGGCGGCGCTGCCAATGTCGGCGCGAGCGACCACCACAGCATCTACATGGTCGCGGTTCCGAAGAACCAGGCGCTGACAATGCTCCTCGACGGGTCGCTCGGCTTTGCGCCCGCAGCCCAGGGTGCGAGCGTCGAAAACGGCCACATCGTGCTGAGATCGGGCTTCGGGTCCACGTCGGGAAGCGGCGCAATCACCATCGGCTCGCAAGGACCTGCATCATTTTCGTCCAGCGTCACTGGTCAGTCAGACGGACCGATGCTCGTCAAGGCGACCAGCGGCGACACCGCATTCAGCAAGGATCTTTCGCTCACGAACGCGTCGGCGCTTTCCGGCGGGATCACGCTCTTGGCCAATAACGGACATCAGATCACCGTAGGCGGAAGCGC
>DATMHD010000322.1:0-3830 GCA_035555075.1 Sphingomicrobium sp.
CTCAGTCACGGTCTAGCCATTAGCCGGAAGAATGATGTCCCCATCAAGGACGAGTTGACCAACGCGAACCTCGTCGACCTTTTTCGGTTCGCCCGGTGCAAGGCGGATGACGTCTCCGTTCTTCTGGACAATGGTCCGCGGGACTCCATGCCCAAGCGCAAGCCGCGAATGCTCTGCAAGGTGCCTTGCCTCGCCATGGACCGGAACAACGATTTGGGGGCGGACCCAATTGTACATCTCGACCAGCTCGGGGCGTCCCGGATGCCCTGAGACGTGAACATGGGCCTGGCGCTCGGTGATGATGCGAACGCCAAGATCGGACAAGTGGTTCATGATCCGGCCAATCGCGATTTCGTTGCCCGGAATTATGCGGGACGAGAAGATGACGGTGTCGCCTTGGGCAAGCTTCAGCTCATGCGTTCCGCCAGCGATCCGGCCAAGGGCCGCCCGTGGTTCGCCCTGTCCGCCGGTCGCAATGACGAGGACCTCGCTGCGCGGAAGCCGCATTGCTTCGTCGAAGGAGATCGGCGGCGGGAAGTCCTTGAGATAACCGGTCGCCTGTCCGACCCTCAGAATGCGCTCAAGGGAACGACCTGCGATGCAGACCTCGCGGCCGGCTTCGCGCGCTACCCGCCCGATGGTCTGCAACCGCGCCGCGTTGGACGCGAACGTCGTCACAAGAACGCGGCCTGTTGCTTCCGCCACCTTTGCGAGGAGGCCAGCGTGAACGCTTTCCTCGGAACCGGATGGTGCTTCCTGAAAGACGTTTGTGGAATCGCACACCAGCGCGAGGACGCCTTGATCACCGATCGCGCGGAGCGTGTCCGGGCTCGGTGCTTCACCGATGACGGGTGTCTCATCGATCTTCCAGTCGCCGGTATGGAAGACGTTTCCGAAGGGCGTCTCGATGAGTAGCCCGTTACCTTCGGGAATCGAGTGGGAAAGCGCAACGAAGCTGACGCGGAAAGGACCAAGCTCGATGGTTCCGCCACGCTCGACGATGTTGAGCTTCACTTGGCCGGTGAGCCCCTCTTCCTCAAGCTTCCCGGCGATCAGCCCCGCGGTGAACGGAGTGGCGAAAAGGGGCGCCTTCAGCTCCTCCGCAAGATAGGGCAGCGCACCGATATGGTCTTCGTGTCCATGGGTGAGGACGATCCCGAGCAACTGTTCTTGCTGGTCTTCAATGAACTCGAGATCGGGAAGAATGAGCTCGACACCGGGATAGGTGGCGTCGGCAAACGTCAGACCAAGGTCGACCATGATCCAATGGCCACGGCAGCCGTAAAGATTGACGTTCATGCCGATCTCGCCCGAGCCCCCGAGGGCGACGAAAAGCAGTTCTTCACCCGGGGTCATCTGGAGCCGCGCACAGCCATGTCGTACAGGAGGCTCAACCCCTGGATCGTAAGATCGGGTTCAATGGCGTCGAAGACCTCGGTATGCTTGTCGAACAATGTCGCAAGTCCGCCGGTTGCAATGACGGTGACGGGACGACCAATTTCCTTCTTGATGCGCCCGGCAACGCCTTCGAGCATCGCAACATATCCCCAGTAAATTCCGATGAGCATCTGGCTCTGGGTGGTCCGGCCGATGACGCTGTCGGTCTCGGGTGCCTCGATCGCGATCCTCGGCAACTTGGCTGCAGCGTTCACGAGGGCATCGAGCGAGAGGTTGATGCCAGGCGCAATGATACCTCCCATATAGGCGCCCGCGGGGCTGACGACATCGAAAGTGGTCGCAGTCCCGAAATCGATGACCAGCAGTTCGCCGGGATATTTGGCATGCGCCGCAATCGCGTTCAGCGCCCGGTCCGCACCGACATTTTGAGGCTCGTCCACGTCCAGCTGAAGCGGCCAGGCGGCCGCCCCCTGCCCCGCTATGATGGCCGTCTTCCTGAAGTATTTCTCGGAGAGCACCTGAAGATTGTGGAGCGCGCGAGGAACGACTGTTCCGATGATCACTCCTTCGACGTCATCGCGGGATAGCCCCTCGAGCTCGAGGAGCTGGTGCAGCCATACCGAATATTGGTCGGCGGTCCGCCGCGGATCCGTCGCAATGCGCCACCGCGCCTTGATGTCGCCGTCGCGCACGAGGGCGAACACCAGGTTCGTGTTTCCGACGTCGATAGCGAGGATCATGACGGCGCCTTAGGCGAACTGACGTAAGGCGCAAAGGTCAGGCGGTCGCGATCACCTGGATCGGCCGAGCTTCCTGCTGAGGCTCGTTCTGCCTCGAGAGATAGGCGTGGATCGACGCAACGACCTGCGCTCCGTCTCCGACCGCGGCAGCAACCCTCTTGACCGAACAGGCGCGAACGTCACCGACGGCGAACACGCCCGACCGGTTGGTCTCCAACGGCAGCCTGTCATCCCCCACATCGTCCCCGGTCAGGATGAAACCGCGCGCGTCGAGCGCGATGCCGGACGCCTGCATCCAGTCGGTGTTGGGCTCGGCCCCGATGAAGGAGAAGAGATAGCGCACGGCCCGCTGCGTAGCCTTGCCTGAACTTCTCTCGCGCCACGTCACCGATGCAAGATCATCCCCATCCCCGGTGAGCTCCGCAATCTCGCAGCCGACGACAACATCGACGTTCGGCAACGCGCGAATGCGCTCCACGAGATACTGGGACATGGTCTCATCGAGTGGCCGCCGCGCGATCAGGGTGACGCGCTTTGCCTTGCCGGCGAGGAATACGGTTGCCTGGCCCGCCGAATTGCCGCCCCCGACAAGCGCCACTTCCTCGCCGGCACATAGATCGGCTTCGAGTGGCGAAGCCCAATAATGGACGGACGAGCCCTCATATCGCTCGAGATGCGGGACGCCGAGCCTGCGGTAGCGCGCACCCGTTGCAATGACGATCGTTTGTGCCTGAACCCGCTCGCCCGTGGCGAGGCGGACATGACAGGGCTCGTTCCCGCATTCGAGATTTACGGCTTCGTCCGGAATCGCGACTTCGACGCCGAATTTCTGGGCCTGGCTGAACGCCCGGCCCATGAGTGCCATTCCCGAAATGCCTGTCGGAAAGCCGAGATAATTCTCGATCCTCGCGGATGCGCCCGCCTGCCCCCCGAAAGAGCGGCAGTCGATGACGAGAACCGTTAGGCCTTCGGAGGCCGCGTATACCGAGCTTGCAAGCCCCGCAGGTCCTGCTCCGATCACAACCAGGTCGTAAAGCTTGTTGGTGTCGATCGGCCCGACGAGCCCCACGCAGCGAGCCAGTTGGTCCTCCGAGGGGTTCCTCAGCAGCTGTCCCGTCGGACAGAGGACAATTGGAAGCTCTTCAGATTCTACGTGGAAGCGCTCGACAAGCGTCCGCGCGCAGGAATCCTCTTCCGGATCGAGCTGATGGAAGGGGTGTCCGTTGCGCCTTAGGAAATTGGTGAGACGGAGCACGTCTGCATCGGCCTCCCGCCCAACGACGATCGGTCCCGCTCCGGTTTCTATGAGGCCGACCCGCCGCAAGATGAGTGCGCGCATGATGCGTTCGCCAAGATCGGCGTCGGCGACGAGCACTGCGCGAACCCGTTCCGGAGGAATGGCGATGACTTCGACCGCGGTGAGCGCCACCGCATCGAGCAGGTATGGACGGCCCGAGAGCTGCGCCAGCTCTCCCATGAAATTTCCGCGTTCATGAGTGACGATGTGAAGGCGCTCACCACCTTTCTCCTGGGTGATCTCGATCTTGCCCGACAAGACGAGTTTCAGTCCCACCCCTGGGTCACCCACCCTCGCGACATGGTCCCCGGCACGATAGTGGCGGTGCTCCCCGAAGCGTGACAGGCGCGCGATCTGCTCGTCGTTGAAGCGCAGGAACATCTGGTCCTGGCGGG
>DATMHD010000323.1:0-2266 GCA_035555075.1 Sphingomicrobium sp.
CACCGGGTGCCGGCTTTGCCTGAACTCCCGACACGACGTCGAATTTGACGACACCGTGATATTTATCGACCGCGTTCTCCGCCGGGGCATATCCCTTGCCCTTCTTGGTGACAACGTGGACCAGCATTGGGCCGACTTCGGCGTCGCGGACATTCTCGAGGACCTCGACGAGCGCTCGGACGTCATGCCCATCGACAGGACCCACATAATAAAATCCGAGCTCCTCGAAGAGCGTTCCGCCGGTCATCCAGCCGCGGGTATATTCCTCGGCCTTGCGGGCCCAGTCGTGGATTGCATCGGGCATCATCCGGGCAATCTTCTGGGCGACCTTGCGCGGCCCGAGATACTTGCTCGAGGACACGAGGCGCGCGAGGCTGTTGCGAAGGCTCCCGACGGGCGGCGCGATCGACATGTCATTGTCGTTAAGAATGACGATGAGGCGGTTTCCGGCCGCAGCGGCATTGTTCATCGCCTCATAGGCCATGCCGGCGCTCAGCGCGCCGTCGCCGATCACGGCAATGGCTTTGCCAGGATCGCCCGAAAGCTTGTTCGCGATCGCAAAGCCGAGCGCGGCAGAGATAGAGGTCGAGCTGTGAGCTGCGCCGAACGGATCGAACTCACTCTCGCTGCGCTTCGTGAAGCCGCTGAGCCCGCCTCCCTGGCGCAAGGTGCGGATGCGCTCGCGGCGCCCCGTGATGATCTTGTGCGGATAAGCCTGGTGGCCGACGTCCCAGATCAATTTGTCATTGGGAGTGTCGAAGACATAATGAAGGGCAACCGTCAGTTCGACGACGCCAAGGCCTGCTCCAAGGTGGCCCCCCGTCACCGAAACCGCGGAAACGGTCTCCTGGCGAAGCTCGTCAGCCAGTTCGGGCAGCTGATCCTTGCTCAAGGCGCGCAGGTCCGAGGGAAACTGCACGCCATCGAGCAGCGGTGTTACAGGACGGTCACTCATCGCAGCGAGGCCTTACGCGGACGAGCCTGTGAAGTCACGAACGAGAGGACGATTTCAGCGATTGCTCAGGATTAGCTCAGCGATCCCGCTCGCACTCGCCGCAGGTGCCCCGCACCTCGATGACCGGACGCGGTGCTGAAAAGCCGGCGTCGGCAGCTGCTGCCCGAACCGCGCTGGTGAGCTTGTCGTCGTCGATGTGAATGGCCTGCCCGCAAGTGTCGCAGATCAGGAAGATGCAGTCGTGAAGGCAGTCCGGGTGAGCGTTGGCGATATAGGCGTTGGCGCTTTCGACCCGGCGCGCCAGATTGGCTCCAACGAACAGGTCGAGGATTCGGTAAACGCTGTTCGCCGCAACCCGCCGGCCAAGCATGTTCGAGACCTGCTCCGCAATGTCATAGGCGCTTGCCGGTCGCTCGAAGCCTGCAACGGCCTCGAAGACGGCCGCGCGCATATCGGTCCATTGCTCGCCCTCGTCGGTCAGCCGCTTGCGTGCGGCTTGGGTAAGCGATTCGCCTTCGTGGATCTGGTGTTTGTGCTCAGCCATGACGTTTACGTCACGAGATACGCTGGCCCAGGGCTTCCGACAAGAAATCAGAAGCCGTGCTGCGCCGCGAGTGCGTTCAGGCGGTGCCCAAGGGCCAGCATCGTCACTCCAGCGACGGTGAAGATCGGTTCGTATCCGCCTTCCGGAAGAGAGAGCGCATAGGCCATGGTGCTCAAACCGGCGAGGCCGACCGCTGCGGGGAGTATGAACCCGTGCTCCCGGAAGCCGCGTCCGAGCGCAACGGTCCCGAGCAACATCGCTACGACAAGGCCCACTTCATGAACGATCGGCTTTCCAAGCAAGCCTCCTGCCGAGGCAAGAAGCCCGATCAGCACTGCAGTTGCAGCACAGTGGACGAGGCACAGCCCCGAAACGCCCATGGCAATCCGATCGAGACGGCGGGTCGTAAGATGCGGCTGCGCCATGACGAGGTGACATATAGACCGGCTCCTTGCGAGATACAATATATCATTCGCACGCATTTCGCCCTGTCCGAGCTGCACCGGGAGGCGTGAAACACTTGCCAGCAGGACGCAGCATGGAGATAGGCGCGACATCCTGATGACCATATTCACCCCGACCCACGCTCTTGGCGCTCGGAGCCACGCTCGCCCCAGGTCCCTCTCCAACCTGCTGCTGCTCGTCGCCTTCTGGAGGGCGGCCGGTGCCGCGAGCGCCGCCGGTGCCGCGAACGCCGCCGCCGCCACGAGTACGGCGAGGAGCAGCGTCGTGTGGCGGAGGGGTCTCGTCATGCGAAAGCGGCCGAG
>DATMHD010000324.1:0-4351 GCA_035555075.1 Sphingomicrobium sp.
AGCGAGAAGTGGCAGCGCATGTAGCCGCCAGGTCCGGCGAGATTGGCGAGCACCTGACCGCTATAATGGGTGATGGTCGCCTGATCCGGTCCCCACGGTCCCCAGCCGTCCCAGCCCCAGCGATAGGGATTGCCGAAGCGGTGATAGCCGAAGCCGCCGAAGCGCCATCCGCTCCACAGCGGGCCATAATTCATGACCTCACTTTCCTGGGTGATCTGGAACATCGGCCCTTGGAAAATCTCGCCGTTGCTCAGCTGGGCGACCATGGTCCCGCGAGTCGCACCGGTTTCGGTCCAGCTGAAGGTTGCGCCGATATTCTGACCGACGACCTGGCCGGTGCCGATGCCGGAGGTCGTGCAGCCAGCAACTCCGAGCGCGATTAATGAGGCCCCCACAAGCTTAATGGAGAACGCCTTCATCGTGATACTCCTTTACTCGATTCACATGAAAACGGAGGATCCGCCTTTCTGCTCCCAAAGCTGAACGACTCATTGCGTAAGTGCAATCGATTCCATGCGAAGTTTATGTCGCTGCTTGCCTTTTCTGCCTCGCTCCGTCATAGGCGCCGCGCTAGCGCGAGGGCTTGGCCTTCGCGCTAGTTTAGTTTGGAAGACAGCCGGAGGGACGTGCCGTCGGGGCCCGTCAGCGATCGGCCAAAAGAGAGAAATGAAACATGCCGCTCTACGAGCATGTTTTCCTCGCGCGTCAGGACCTCGCACAGGCCCAGGTCGATGCGCTCGCGGAAAACGCCACCAAGATCGTCGAAGACAATGGCGGGAAGGTCGTGAAGACCGAGACCTGGGGGCTGCGCTCCCTCGCTTACCGGATCGCCAAGAACCGGAAGGCCCATTACGTGATGCTCGACCTCGACGCGCCGGCCCAGGCCGTTGCCGAGCTCGAGCGCCAGTCGAATATCAACGAGGACGTGATCCGCTTCCTCACCATCAAGGTCGACGAGCTTGAGAAGGGCCCGTCGGCGATGATGCGCCGCGGTGACAAGGAGCGCTCACGTGGCGAGCGCGGTGACCGCGGTGACCGCCCCGATTTCCGCACCCGTGAAGAGGAGGTCGAATAATGGCCCGCGCATTCTTCCGCCGCCGCAAATCGTGCCCCTTCTCGGGCAAGGACGCGCCCAAGATCGACTACAAGGACGTACGCCTGCTTCAGGGGTTCATTTCCGAGCGCGGCAAGATTGTCCCGTCGCGCATCACTGCGGTCTCGTCAAAGAAGCAGCGCGAGCTCGCGCGCGCCATCAAGCGCTCGCGTCATCTCGGCCTGCTTCCCTACATCGTGAAATAAGGAGCGCTCGACATGGAAGTCATCCTGCTGGAGCGGGTCGAGAAGCTCGGCGCCATTGGCGACGTGGTGAAGGTGAAGGACGGCTTTGCCCGCAACTTCCTGCTGCCGCGCAAGAAAGCGCTGCGCGCCAATGATTCGAACCGCAAGCTGTTTGAAGCGAGCCGTGCCCGAATCGAGCAAGAGAATGCCGAAAGACGCTCGGAGGCCGAAACGGCGTCGAAGGACGTCGATGGGAAGACCGTCAAGCTGATCCGCCAGGCGTCGAACACCGGCCAGCTTTACGGCTCGGTCAGCGCTCGGGACATCGCCGAGGCGCTCGAAGGCGTCGGAGCCAAGGTGGCGAAGAGCCAGGTCGTGCTCGACCGTCCGATCAAGACGATCGGTCTTCACGAGGTGAAGATCGCGCTTCACCCGGAAGTCCAGGTGCAGGTCAAGGTCAACGTCGCCCGTTCGCCCGAGGAGGCCGACCTCCAGGCGCAGGGAATCGACGTCCTCCAGCAGATGTTCGAGGAAGAAGCCGCACCGGCGGCCGCGGAAGAGCTTGCGCCCGCGGCGGAAGAGCCTCCGGCCGAACCTCCCGCCGAGGAGAGCGAGGAAGCGCAAGGCTAGGCCGCACGGCTTCGCCAGCAATGAGAGGCCGCTGCCCCTCGGGGCGGCGGCCTTTTCTTTTGCGCCGAGCCGCTCGTCGCAAACCACCCTCGCAAATCGGAACGGCCTTCGCCCACGCCTTGTTTAGTGGATGGAGCACAAGGGGCGAATGCGAGGGAGTTTCACCACATGGCCGATCAACGCGACAAGGACTTCACGACCGAGCAGGACAACGAGGCCACGGATCAGCGCCGCCAGCAGACGATGGCGAATCAGGGCGCCGAAGGCAGTTTCGGTGGTGAGAGCAGCGGCAGCCAGAGCGGATCGGCCGATGCTAACGGAAGCGGCATTGCAGGCGGAGCGAACGCCGGCGCAGCGCTCGGCGACAATCAGGACGAGGGCACGAGCGGACAGCCGATCGGCGGCAACGACAGCGCCACCGGCACCGGAACGACGCTGACCCAGGGCGCGGACTTCGGCCAGGACACCACGAGCAACGCCGGCGGATCGAGCGTCGGAAGCGATCAGACTTCCGGCGGATCGAGTGGAGTGAGTGGCGGAGAAGGCTTCGTCGGTTCGCAGGCCGAGGACAGCAGCGAATATGTGCAGGACAACCAGAGTCCCGCGGGCGCCCGCGCCACCGGCGGCATCGACTTCGCGAAACAAGGACGCGGTGCACCGGAGGATGAGCCCGAAGAAGGATCCGGCGGCTCAGGCGCCGGCGACGCTGCCTAGAACATGACCGAGACGCCGCGCTTCGAGCAACGGAGCGCGGCGTTCCCACTTTGACCAGGAGAGAAAAGATGCGCAGCAACAGCGGCAACGATCAATCTCGCGACAACATGCGCGACCCCACGATCCGCGAACGGACGGAGCAGCGGACCAAGCGCTCTCGGCGCAGCCACGTCTCTCACGCCAAGGCGCCCGCCGATCATCGCGGCGGCCGCAAGGATTAGCGGATCCGGTAGTAAGCGGCGACGCGGTCCAGCGCGAACGTCAGGACGAGCTTTCCGGCGCGCGCCGGCCAGCCAAGCGCGGTTTCCGCGTCGCGCATTCCCTCGCCGGCGCACACCACCCGCCAAAGGATATCGGCCAGTCCCGGCCCCGCGGCCGCCACCGCGTTGTGAAAGCGGCGTTTCGCGTCGATCTGTGCTCCGCTGAGATCCGGGGCGGCCGCCGAGCCGCCACGGCCCCTCGCGACCGGAGCCGCGTCCCACGACATGGTCACACGCGGCGCGAGCTGCGCCCGCTCCCAATCCGTCCGCAGCCGCTCGCCGGCCTCATATTGACGGCGGGTCACCAGGCCGCGCGCGAGCAACCAGCCGAGCGGCGATTCCGCCGCGTTGAACATCACCGAACGAGTCGGCCTCGCCCGCCCCACCGGAGCTTCAGCTGCGATTCCCGCCTCCATTGTTCGTTCGCTGAGCAGACGCGCCTGCGGCTTCATTCCCATTCGTCATCTCTCCTTGGCTCGAGTCGCGGCTACTTGGCAATTATATACTTGACAAAACAACCAGGGATTTCGAATGTGGCCCGGACAGGCCGGCGACTAACCGGAGCGGTTGAACGCGGAGTTCAGCGCGCTCCTAAGGGCGATGAAGATGCGTTCGGCTTCTTGGTTGTCCAGGCGCCGAACGGGCCGCACCGCATCCGCATTCCGTGGCCAGATGCTTGTGAGTCCGAGTCGGCGCAGGGTGGGGCCGGTGATCTCAAGATTGACGCTGGTGGCGGCGGAGCTGAACGCCTGAAAGATCAGTCGGCCGACAGCGACAACTGTAGTTTGCGTATTCATTGGGCCAATAGCTGGTGGCGGCGTTTCCCCTAGGTATATGTACGCTCCGGTGTGCGCCAACAGCCGCGACGGGTTTCTCAACACTCCGATTGCTATCCACCAGTGCTCCGGCGGTTGCTGTTCTTGCATGAACGCGCTGCGCTCAGCCTGAGGAATGGCCACCGTTGGTGGATCGACGAACTCGTAGACCATTGTCGTCATTGCAATCCACGCGGAGACGAGCGCCTGTTGATCGGGCGTGAGTTCGTCCCATGTGCCGAGTAACAGGTGAGTGATGACGGGCTTTGCCCGCTCCTGGAGCCGGCTCATCCACCCATTGTTGCAGTTCTTGCAGACGCAATAGAGCTTCCGCGTGAGTACATCCCCTTGGCGCTGGGGGCGAAATGAGGACGGCAGCGGTGCGGGGTTGTTCCACCCGCCGTATCCAGTGCGCGTGATGTGTTGCCACGAGGTGGCTGATTCCTTCGGAAGGACGGATTGCACCCACTCAGCAATGACGTGCTCCTTCGTGAGGCCCCCGCCTCCGCAGAAAACGCATTTTCCGGGTGGTCTTGCCACTCACTCTCCAATGTCGTTGATTTGGAGTATAGTCGGCCAATGACCGAGCAACAGAAGTTCGACGCAGCCATTCGGAAGGCGCTCAAAACGCCTCCGATCACCAACGAAGAGATA
>DATMHD010000325.1:0-11822 GCA_035555075.1 Sphingomicrobium sp.
CGATGCTTGCACGCTAGAGAGGCTTTCACGGGGCGTTCAGGCGCGGGCGGGGCTAATGCTTAAGGGATTGCCCTTGAGCCGCCAGCCGCTAGGGTCGCAACAAATTGGTTTCCGGTAGGGGAGAGAGATGGCCACTATAGCACCGCGCGTAAGCCGCGGACGGATCAAGCCGCTCGACGAGATTCTGGCCACGGCCGAAAAGAAGTCGCTCAAGCGTTCGCTTGGCGCATTCCAGCTGACCTTGCTTGGCATTGGCGCAGTCATCGGCACTGGTATTTTCGTGCTGACTGCCACCGCGGCCCAGAAGGCCGGGCCCGGCATGATGGTCAGCTTCATCGTTGCCGGCGCGGTCTGCGCCGTCGCTGCGCTCTGCTATTCCGAACTTGCGTCAATGGTACCGGTCGCAGGCTCGGCCTATACCTATTCCTATGCAGTGATGGGCGAGATGGTCGCCTGGCTCGTCGGCTGGGCGCTGATCCTCGAATATGCGCTCGGCGCAAGCGCGGTCGCCGTCGGCTGGTCGGGCTTCATCAGCGGCCTACTTGATTCCATAGGAGTGCACCTGCCGCACGCATTGAAGGTTGGTCCACCGATCCAATGGGGCTTCCTTCAGGGCGGCGAAGTGGGAGGGCTCATCAATCTTCCCGCCGTGATCGTGGTCGGTTTCGTCACGACGCTCCTTGTCATCGGGACGAAGGAAAGTGCGACGTTCAACGCGGTCCTTGTGGTGATCAAGGTCACTGCGCTCACCTTGTTCCTCATCATCACCCTTCCGATGATCAGCGGTCATGCGAGCAACTTCCATCCGTTCGCACCCCGTGGCTGGGGCAATCCGCTCAGCTCGTCAGGGACCGGTATCCTTGGGGCAGCGGCCTCGATCTTCTTCGCTTACGTCGGCTTCGATGCGGTCTCGACGGCTGCCGAGGAGACGAAGAATCCGCAGCGCAATGTCCCGATAGGCCTCATTGGCAGCCTTCTCATCTGCACGGTCTTCTACCTGTTGGTCGCGGCAGGCGTGGTCGGAGCCTATGGCGCGCAGCCATTGATCGATCCGTCGACCGGCATTCCCTTCAAAGAGGGATCGCCCGAACTCTATGCGGCCGCCGCCTGCAAGGCCGCTCACGCTCCGACGGTCTGCTCCAAGGAGGCCCTGGCCTACATTCTTCGGCAGGTGTCGAGCCCGCTCGCGGGGAATCTCCTCGGCCTTGCAGCCGCAGTGGCACTCCCCTCGGTCGTGCTGTTGATGATGTACGGTCAGACGCGCATCTTCTTCGTGATGGCGCGTGACGGTCTTCTTCCCGAGCGCCTGTCCGCGGTGCATCCGCGTTTCCGGACACCCTACATAGTGACGATCGTGACGGGCATCTTCGTTGCAATTGCCGCGGCCTTCCTCCCCGTTGGAACTCTTGCAGACTATTCCAACGCGGGGACGCTCTTCGCCTTTGCTGCAGTTTCGCTCGGCGTCATGATCCTGCGCAGGCGCGATCCCAGGCGGCCGCGGCCCTTCCGTACGCCGGCGATCTTCCTGGTTGCTCCGCTGTCGATTGCCGGCTGCGTCCTCCTGTTCGTCAACCTGAACATGGAATCGAAGCTGCTCTTCCTCAGCTGGACGATCATCGGCCTCGTTCTCTACTTCTTCTACGGCTATCGCCACAGCCACCTGGCGCGCGGCGTGACGGAAGTTCCCGAGCTTGCAGCCGAGGCGCCCGGTTCGGTCGGCGTAGCACCTTTGCCAGGTGCTCCGGTCCCGCCCGCCGACCGCGACTGAAGACGGGCGCGGCGGTATCCGCGCCTGCGTTCGAGATCCTCGGCCTCGACCATTTGCTGCTCCACCTGCGCGGCATTGGCGAGGCCGAGCGTTTCTATTGCGAGGGCATAGGTTGCTAGGTGACCAATCGCCTTCCCGGCAGTGCAATCCCTGAGCTGAGGGCCGGAGCATCCACGATTGTCCTCGTGGATACGGCGCATCCAAATGGAGCCCGGGCCCTTAAGGGAGCTGGCAGCGGTCGCAACCTCGACCATTTCGCGCCAGCGACCGGACCCATCCGCGCGGCGGCGATGCGCGCCTGACTCGGTTCAAAGAGGATCGGGATCGAGGATGAGCGCGTCGAAGCGGACCAACACTCACTCTACATTCGAGATCCGAGCGGAAACGTCGTCAAACTCCTGGTCAGGACCTAGAGGAGGGCCGCTGCGAGAGTCTTGAGATCGGCCTCCGGCCGCGCCCCGTAATGCTGGATCACTTCAGCAGCAGCAATCGCCCCGAGGCGAAGCGATTCCTCCAGTGTCTTTGCTCTTGCCGTTCCGAAGAGGAAGCCGGCAGCAAAAAGATCGCCGGCGCCCGTCGTGTCGACAAGCTCGCGGATCGGTTCGGCAGGAACGTCCGAACGCTCACCGGCGCGGATTGCAAGCGCCCCGGCCTCGCTGCAGGTGACCACCAGGGTCTCGACCTTCGGAGCGATCGCGGAAACGGCGCTCTCAAGATGGGCAATCCCCGCCAGCGCCTCGATCTCGGCCTGGTTCGCAAAGAGAATATCGAGGCGCTGATCCTCGAGGAGCTGGTTGAAGCCGTCGCGGTGCCGGTCGACGCAAAAGGTGTCCGACAGGGTGAACGCGACTTTCCTGCCTGCCTCACGTGCGACCTCGATTGCGCGCACCATCGCGTAACGGGGTGTCTCCGGGTCCCACAGATACCCTTCGAGGTAGAGGATCGCCGAAGCGCGGATTTGCTCCTCGTCGAGTGCGGTCTTGGGCAAATGCTGGGCTGCCCCAAGAAAAGTGTTCATCGTCCGGTGCCCGTCCGGGGTCACAAGAATCATCGAGCGCGCGGTGGGCGCACCGACGTGTGCTGCCGGAGTGATGAACTCGACGCCCGCCGAAGTGAGGTCATGCCGGTAAAACTCGCCGAGCTGGTCAGGCGCGACCTGTCCGATAAAGCCGGCACGGCCTCCCAGCGCGGCGATTCCAGCCGCCGTATTCCCGGCCGAGCCGCCGCTCACCTGGTGCGCGGGCCCCATGTGGGCGTACAGCCGTTCGGCCTCGTCGGCGTCGATCAACCGCATCGAGCCTTTGACCAGTCCTTCGCTCGCAAGGAAATCATCCTTTGCATTGGCGATGACGTCGACGATGGCATTGCCGATGCACAGGACATCAAGGCGCGGGTTGGGCATCCAGGTCTCCGGAATTTTGAGGATTGCCGCCGCCTAGCCGCCTGTTCACCCTCCCGCAACATTGCCTGGACGAGCATGGCGTTGCATCAACTCATCATGCGCCGTTTATTCGCCCTTGCTCCCGCCCTTCTGCTTGCAGCCTGCATGCGCACGCCGCGCGAGCAGGTGGCGCAGCCCGCGCCTCCTCCAGCGCCAACGCCCCAGGTGAGAGGCGAGCTCAGCGGCCTCACTCCCAATGAACTGGTGGGCCATTTCGGCAAGCCCGCGCTCCAGATCCGGGAGGGGGGTAGCCTTAAGCTCCAGTTCCGCGGCCGGAGCTGCGTGCTCGATGCGTATCTCTATCCGCAAAGCGGCGGAACGCTTCGGGTGACGCATATCGACACGCGAAGCCCTAACGGTGCCGACCTCGATCAGGCAGCTTGCATTTCAGCGCTCGAGAACCCCAGCTGATCGAGCGCCCACCGGGCTGCTTCGGCGATCACCGGGTCAGGGTCTTCAAGATGCCGTTCTATTGATCGCGCCAGGTCTCCATTACCGCTGTTGCCCGCGGCGATGAGACAATTGCGGATCATCCGCTTGACCCCGATCCGCTTGATCGGGGAGCCCGCGAACAGCTCTCGGAACGATGCATCGTCGAGCGCGAGCAGGTCCGAAAGGCTCGGCGCCGTAAGTTCGGCTCGGGGCAGGAACGCCTGGTTCGCAGCAGCCGCATCGGCAAAGCGGTTCCATGGGCAAACCGAAAGGCAGTCGTCGCAGCCATAGATGCGGTTGCCCATGGCTTTACGAAATTCGCCCGGAATCGGCCCTTCATGCTCGATCGTGAGATAGGAAATGCAGCGGCGCGCATCGATCCGGTGAGCGCCGAGAAAGGCGTTGGTCGGGCAGGCGTCGAGGCACCGCGTGCAGCTGCCGCAATGCCGGCCCTCATCGAGCGGCCTGTCGGGCACAAGCTCCAGGCTGGTGAGGATGACTCCAAGGAACATCCAGCTGCCGTGTTCGCGGCTCACGAGGTTCGTATGCTTTCCCTGCCAGCCAATTCCCGATGCCTGCGCGAGAGGCTTTTCCATCACCGGCGCAGTGTCGACGAACACCTTCAGTTCGGAGGGTGCCTGTGCAACGATAAACCGGGCAAGCGACTTCAGCGCCTTCTTCACCGTCTTGTGGTAATCGCCGCCCTGCGCATAGACCGATATACGCGCGATCTCGGGATGGGCCGCGAGGGACAAGGGATCGGCGGCCGGAGCATAGCTCATTCCCAGGGCAATCGCCGATTTTGCCTCCGGCCATAGCGCCAGCGGTGAAACGCGATGGTGCGCGCGGCTCTCCATCCAGCCCATGGAACCTTGATGCCCGGCCTCGAGCCAGCGTTCGAGGTCGAGGCCTGCGCTGTCGGTTGCATCTGCCCGGGTGACGCCGCACGCCACAAAGCCAAGCCGGGCCGCTTCCGATCTTATTGCTTCCTCAAGGCTTTGGATCCTATGCACGAGCGCGTCCTACACACTCTTGTGGGATTTCCGTAGGAATTTCAGTGCTTCGCCAGGCTTCAGAAAGTGTAGCGACGAGCGGCGTTGCCGTCGAAACCATCGATCTTGTCAAGGATTTCGGTGAGACGCGCGCCGTTGATGGCGTGACACTCTCGGTTCCCGCCGGCTCGATCTACGGGCTTCTTGGGCCCAATGGCGCCGGGAAGACCACCACGCTTCGAATTCTCCTCGGTATCATCGACCCGTCAAGCGGAACCCGCCTTGTCCTTGGCCGCGACCGTCCGCTCGAGGCGGCACCCGAGATCGGCTATCTTCCCGAGGAGCGGGGCCTTTACCCGGCGATGAGTGCCCGCGAAGCGATCGCCTTCATGGGCGCTCTTCGCGGGCTGCCAGTGGCGGAAGGACGCCGCCGCGCCGATGCACTTCTTGCCGAGCACAATCTTGGTGACTGGGCGAAGAAATCGATCCGGACGCTCTCCAAAGGCATGGCGCAGACGGTCCAGCTGCTCGGGACGATCATCCATAAGCCCCGTCTCATCGTGCTCGACGAGCCCTTCGCGGGCCTAGATGCGATCAACCAGGCGCGCCTCGAGGAACTGATTCGGCGCGAGGCGCGGGCGGGTGTGACAGTCATCTTCTCGACTCACGTCATCGCGCATGCAGAGCGCTTGTGCGAGCGGATCGCGATCGTCGCGAAGGGCAAGGTTGCGTTCGAGGGGCGTGTCGATGAGGCCCGCGCGCGGCTTCGGCCAATCGTTCGGCTTCGTACCCGTGCGGCCGACGGACCGTGGCGTTCCGCAATTCCTGCGGAAGCGCGGAAGGAGGGCGATGAATGGGTCTTCGAACTTCCCGAGGGCGGACCCGAGCCGTTGCTGAAGGCGCTGATCGACGGGGGCGCGGGGATCGACACGCTCGCGATTGAGCGTCCGGGACTTCACGATGCCTTCGTATCGATCGCGGGCAATGTCGCTGCCGCGGCGATGGGCAGGGAGAAAAGCGAATGATGCGTTTCATCCGCTCGTCCTTTGTCATCGCCCGCCGCGATTTTTCCGCGACGGTCCTTTCGAAGGCGTTCATCTTCTTCCTTCTTGGCCCGATGTTTCCGCTGCTCCTTGGCGGCGTCTTCGGAAGCATCGGAGCAACTGTCGCGAGCCAGGCCGAGCAGCCCGTCGTGGCGGTGATCGGCGCCAGAGCCGATTTCGAGCGCCTCATTGCTGCCCGGGACCAGATGGCTCAGGCAGTTGGAGACGGCGCGATCGTCGGCCTCGTCGGCTATTCGCCCGAGAGCGACCTTCAAAGGCAGCAGAAGCATCTGCTCGCGAGCGTGAAGCCTCCGGTCCGGGCCGTCTTGAGCGGAGGTCTTGATCATCCGCAGATCGCCGGTTCGACCGGCGAGGACGATCCCGTGATCGCGCAGGTCCGACTGCTGATCAGCTCGGCCCAGCACCCCGAACTCCACGCCGCGGTGCCGGTGGCGGTCCGGAAGGTCTCCGGCGACGCTGGTTCGCTTGGGAAGGACCAGGCGCAGACCGCCCTTTATGGCCAGATGCTGCTGTTCTTCCTCACCATCCTTCTATCCGGCATGGTCCTGTCCCAGTTGATTGAAGAGAAATCGAACAAGATCATCGAGGTGATTGCCGCGGCCGTCCCGATCGACGCCATGTTCGTTGGAAAGCTGTTCGCGATGCTTGCAGCGTCGGTACTTGGCATCATCGTCTGGATTGGGGCCGGAGCTCTCATCATCCAGTTCGTCAAGCAGGGCGGCGTCCAGACCCTTCCGCCGCCTGCGGTCGGATGGTCTGCTTTCCTTGCGCTTGCGATCGTCTATTTCGGCATGAACTATCTGCTTCTGGGCGCCGTCTTCCTCACCATCGGCGCACAGGCCTCCACGGCGCGCGAGGTCCAGACCATGTCGATGCCGGTCACTTTCGCGCAGGTCCTGATCTTCGGCTTTGCCGCAAAGTCGATCGGCTCGCCCGATTCGGCGATCGGTCTCGGTGCCGCGATTTTTCCGCTGTCCTCACCAATGGCGATGCTCGCCCGTGCTGCCGAACAGCCGCAGGTCTGGCCCCATCTCGCAGCGATCCTGTGGCAGGCGCTTTGGGTTGCCCTGATCCTGCGCATTGGATCCCGCCTGTTCCGCAAGACGGTCCTCAAATCCGGGCCGCGCCTTCCCTGGTGGAGGCTCGGGCGCGCCTAGGCGGCCGCCGCTCGAGCTTCGTCCGTCAGCCACGCCTGCATCGCCATGAACGGGAACGGCCCATGGCTGACCCTTGCGATGCCCGCGCTTGCCCATTCGGCTCGCGTCGGACCATTTGGCAGGTGCATTGCGTTGACCGGAAGCTCGAGCGCCCGACAGATGCGGTCGACAAGAGGCAGATCGCGAAGTCCGGGGATGAAGAAGCCGTTCACCCCGGCGGCGGCATAGGCTTTACCGCGGGCGATCGCCTCTTCGACAAGGACGGCGTCATGATGCTCCGGGCGTGCCTTGAGGAACAGGTCCGTGCGGGCATTGATGAAGAAGTCGGTCCCAACGCCGCTTCGGAGCGCTTGAAGACGCGAAACCTGCTCGTCCATGTCGTAAAGCCGGTCGGTGCCAACGACTTGGTCTTCGAAATTGCACCCGATGGCGCCGGTTTCCGCAAGCTTCTGGCCGTTGGCGCGAAGGCCCGCCGCATCGACTGCATAGCCTCCTTCAAAATCGACCGTGACCGGTAGATCGACAGCCGCGACGATGCGCGCGGCATTGGCGATTGCAAAATGGATCGGCACCTCTTGTCCATCGCCGAATCCGTTTGCCATCGAGACGGATGCGCTCCCGGTGGCAATGGCCTTTGCTCCGGACGCCGCCACTGCAACAGCGCTGCCTGCGTCCCAGACATTGAACAATAAGAGCGGCTCGCCTCCAACGTGGAGTTCCGCGAAATCCTGAAATTTGCTCATTGGCACCTCGTTCGTTCGTTGAACGAGGACATTTGCCGCGCGAAGCGCCCTTCCGCTTCCTGAATCTTGCGGTCATCTCCCAAGCTCAGCTTATGGCCGAAAGTGCCGCCGCCGATCAGGTCTTCGGATCCGTCTTACGCTTTCGAGCGGTTCTCCGACGCTGCTAATTGATTGCGGAGTTCGCCATTTCCGTGAGCTTGGCCATCAGCGCCCGGTGCGGGAAAGGGCCATGGCTGATCCTTGCAACGCCTGCCGCGGCCCAGATTTTCTTGTCCGGCGCTCCCGGGAACGCGATAACGTTGAGTGGAAGCGGGACCTCGCCGACGACCCGTTCGATCTGCTTTGGATCGGCGAGTCGTGGAACGAAGAAGCCGCTTGCTCCAGCGCCCGCGAAAGCCTTACCGCGCTCGATGACAGCGTCGATCAATGCATCGTCATGCGACTCGGTCTTGAGCAATAGGTCGGTCCGAGCATTGATGTAGAAATCATCCCCTACGGAACGCCTTATTGCGGTAATCCGCCGTTCCTGCAGATCGAGTGAATGAAGACCCTGGCCGCCGATCACCTGATCCTCGAAATTGCAGCCGACAGCGCCGGTGTCCTTCAGCCGGGCAACGTTGGACGCATCCTCCCGGGGATCGGCAGAATAGGCTCCCTCGAAGTCGATGCTGACGGGAAGATCGAGTGCGCCGATGATCCGCTTTGCATTGGCAAGCGCGAAGTCGATCGGAACCTGCTCGCCGTCCGGCCACCCGTTCGCATCCGCCACCGGATGACTGCCGGTTGCAAGCGCCTTGGCGCCAGCCGCAGCTACCGCCTGGCCGCTTCCGACATCCCAGATGTTGTAAAGGATCAAGGGGTCGCCCGGCACGTGGAGTGCGGCGAAGGTCTCGAACTTGCTCGCCATGGCGGCGGCGTACGCCCAATCGTAACGTAAGCGCAATCAGCGACTGGGCCATCATAACGATTTGATGGGCGGCCGGGCGCTGTCATCAAACTGAAACACAAACGTCACATTTGAGCAGTCGAACTGAAGCTAGGGCAAATCGAAGCCTGAAACTTAGGGGAGATGAGCCTGTGAACAGGATGCTTCTTGTGCTGCCGTTCGTTGCCATAGTGGCTGGGTGCAGCGCCAATAATGGTAACAAGTCCAGTCAGGCCGCGGATGCGGGCGTCACCGGTGCGGGGTCGACCTTCGTCTACCCGGTTCTGTCCGCATGGGCTGCCGACTACAAGGGGCAGGGCGGCGACAAGATCAACTACCAGTCGATCGGGTCTGGTGCGGGCATTGCGCAGGTGAAGGCCGGCACGGTCGATTTCGGCGCCACGGACCAGCCGCTGGCGTCGGACGATCTTGCCCAGTCGAAGCTTGCGCAATTTCCGGTCGTGATCGGCGGGATCGTTCCCGTTGTGAACGTGAGCGGTCTTCAGCCAGGGAAGCTGCGTCTTACAGGGCCGATGCTGGCGGACATCTTTGCCGGCAAGATCAAGACCTGGAACGACAAGGCGATCACGTCCATCAATCCGGGCATCAACCTTCCGGCAGCGAACATCGCTGTAGTCCATCGTTCGGACGGATCTGGCACCACGTTCAACTTCACCCATTATCTCAGCCAGGTAAGCGCAAGCTGGAAGAGCGGCCCTGGCGAGGGCAAGACCGTAAACTTCCCGACGGGCGTCGGCGGCAAGGGCAACGAGGGCGTCGCGGGATATGTGAAGCAGATCCCGAACTCGATCGGTTATGTCGAATATGCCTATGTGGTCCAGAACCACATGGCCTATGCGACGCTTCAGAATTCCGCGGGCAATTTCGTCGCTCCAAGCGCGCAGACCTTCTCGAGCGCCGCTGAAAGCGCCAATTGGGCAGCCGCGAAGGATTTCAACCTGGTGATGACCAATGCCCCCGGGGCCAATGCATATCCGCTCACTGCAACAACTTTCATCCTGATGCCCAAGCAGCCAACGAACAAGGCACGGTCCGATGCCGCGGTGAAGTTCTTCCGCTTCGCGCTGACCAAGGGTCAGGCACAGGCCCAAAAGCTCGACTATGTTCCGCTGCCGGCAGCACTCGTGCAGCAGGTCGACGCCTATATCGGTGCCAACATCAAGTGAATGCGACGATGCCAGCCGACGCCGACCGGTATGCGCGCACCAGCGCGCGCGCCGGTCATGGCGTCGACCGGCTTTTCCACATCCTGACGGCGGCGGCGGCATGCCTGGTTCTCCTCCTTTTGGCGGGAGTCGCAGCTTCGATGGCGTGGGGGTCCCGTCTCGCGTTCGAAACCTTCGGCTTTCGATTTCTGACGGGGAGCGACTGGGATGTCCCCGCCTCGAAATTCGGTGCGCTCGTCCCCGTTTACGGCACGCTCATGACGTCTGCGATCGCGCTTATCATCGCGGTTCCCGTCAGCATCGGCATTGCCTTGTTCCTGACCGATATCGCTCCGCGCTGGACGAGAGGCCCGATCGGCATTGCGATCGAGCTGCTCGCGGCCATCCCGAGCATCATTTACGGCATGTGGGGCCTGTTCGTCTTCGCACCGTTCATGGCACTCCACGTGCAGCCCTGGCTCATCGCCCATGTCGGAAATCTTGCCATCATCGGCCCCCTTTTTTCGGGGCCGCCGATCGGCATCGGCATGCTGACTGCGGGCATCGTCCTTGGGATCATGCTCATCCCCTTCATTGCCGCCGTCGCGCGCGAGGTCTTCAGCGCGGTACCACCGGCATTGAAGGAATCAGCGGTGGCGCTTGGTTCGACCCGATGGGAGATCCTCAGCCGCGTCACGTTGCCCTACACCCGATCGGCGATCATCGGCGCGATCTTCCTGGGGCTGGGACGGGCGCTCGGGGAAACCATGGCCGTGACATTCGTCCTCGGGAACGCGCACGAACTCTCCGCTGCGCTCCTGATGCCCAGCAATTCGATCGCCGCAGCGATCGCTAATGAATTCACCGAAGCCGTCACCGACCTCTACCGCTCCGCACTCGTCGCACTTGGGTTCCTCTTGTTCGTGGTGACCTTCATTGTGCTGACGATCGCCAAGTTGCTGCTCATGCGGATCAATAAGCAGCTCGGAAGGACGCACTGATGGCAATCCCCGTCAGGCGGCGGACCGCCGATGTCCTGGCGTTCGTGTTCGCGAGCCTCGCGACCGCGTTCGGGCTGTTCTGGCTGTTCTGGATATTGTGGACGACCTTGTCCCAGGGGGCCGCGGCTCTCACTCCCGCCTTGTTCACCCAAATGACCCCGCCCCCTGGCGCGAGCGGCGGATTGCTAAACGCATTCTATGGCAGCGCCGTCATGATCGGGTTGGGGCTGGTGATCGGCACGCCGATCGGCGTCGCAGCCGGCACCTACCTTGCTGAACATGGGCGATATACGCGCCTCGCCGCGATCGTCAGCTTCATCAATGATATCCTTTTGAGCGCGCCCTCGATCGTCATTGGACTGTTCGTCTATGAGTTGGTGGTCCGAACCACGGGTCATTTCTCGGGCTTCGCCGGCGCCATTGCGCTTGCGATGATCCTTCTGCCGATTGTGGTCAGAACAACCGAGGAGTCGCTTCGTCTCGTCCCCGACCAGATGCGTGAGGCGGGCTTCGCGCTCGGAATGCCTCGCTGGCGGGTCACGAGCCAGATCCTGTACAAGGCCGCCCGAAGCGCGATCTTGACGGGTATCCTCCTCGGCGCAGCCCGGATCGCCGGCGAAACGGCCCCCTTGTTGTTCACTGCGCTCAACAACCAGTTCTGGAGTTCGGGCCTCAATGGCCCGCTTGCCAACGTGCCCGTCGTCATCTTCCAATATGCGATGAGCCCGTATGACGAGTGGCACGTGCTGGCCTGGGCCGGTGCGTTCGTCCTGACAGCCTTCGTCCTCATCCTCAATCTTCTCGTCCGGACCATCGGACGCAAAGGCACCGGGCAATGAACGAGCATGCTGCGACCCTGGCGATCGACACGCCTCGTCAGGGCGTGATCGATCCCGTCACCAAGATCGAGATCAGGGATCTCAATTTCTATTACGGCAAGAGCCATGCGCTGAAGCATGTGACCTTTGCGATCCCGTCCAATGCGGTCACTGCGATCATCGGCCCTTCGGGATGCGGGAAGTCCACGCTGCTGCGCACGATCAACCGCATCTACGAACTCTATCCGGAGCAGCGCGCCGAGGGTGAAATCCTCATCGAAGCGGCCAATGTTCTTGATCGCCGCTACCCACTCT
>DATMHD010000326.1:0-5208 GCA_035555075.1 Sphingomicrobium sp.
AGGCGGTCTTTCGGCCATTCTCTCAAGGATTGGGTTCTAGAAGCGTCAGATAGTCCAACAAGGAGGAGTGCGCATGGCGATCATTCGTAGAGCAATGCTGATCTTGGCGTTCCTGTTGCCGGCCGCGCTTGCGGCCACTCCGGCCTCTGCCGCTGCGGCGGCTGAAAGGCATTATGATTGTTCAAAGGCGGGCAATGCCAACAAGGCGGCGTGCAAGGGAGCAGCGCCCGCGGCGGCGCCCGCGACCCCGGCACGCACGACCACTACCAAGACGACTGCAACGACAACGACGCGCCACTACGATTGCACCAAGGCGGGCAATGCCAACAAGGCTGCCTGCAGGACCGCCGGAGCGCAAACTCCTTCAGGGCGCTCCCCGGGCGCCGTGAAGACCACCAGCAAGACGACGTCGACCACGACCGATTGCACCAAATGGTACAACAAGGTCCGTGCCACCTGCCGCACGACGAGCGCATCATCGACGCCGAGCACGACCGTTGCACCGGCGCCCAAGCCCTCGGCCACGACGTCCGCAGCTCCGCGCTCGAGCGCCGGCGGCGAAAACAACAATCCGAGCGGCGCCACTGCACAGTGCAAGGACGGGACCTATAGCCATGCCGCGCACCACACGGGCGCTTGCTCGCATCATGGCGGCGTTGCCAAATGGCTGAGCTAAACAAGGAGACCAAATGATGCGCAATTTGATCATCGGCCTGTCCGCACTTGGCCTCATTGCCGGCTCCGCGCCGTCAATCGCCGCGCCCTGCCGCGATGCGAAGGGCAAGTTCACCAAGTGCACGAAACCGGCACCGGCAAAATCCACGCATTGCCGTGATTCCAAGGGCAAGTTCGTGAAGTGCGGAACGAAGGGCGCAAAGCCCGCCTGAAACGAATGTCTTGGGGTGGCTGCTTAAGGCCGCCCCACGCCTTTTTCGAAAGGCCCCACTAAAAACCAGGAACGGGCGCGCTTGCGGGCGCGCCCTTTTTTTCAAGTTCAGGGAATCCGGGCTGCGGGGCATATCGCGGCTCCCCGAGGTCCTCCTCCTGTGCTAAAGGGCACAGACGGTCCAAGGCGATGGGGGAAATGCGCCATGGCGACTGTTGCCGAGCGTTTGACGTTCAAGGAGCGGCGGCCTGACCTTTTGTCGGGTACGCCCCGTGCGCATGCCATCGACCGGTGGATTTTCGTCATCACCGCTTCGTGGTTCGTGGGAATTGTCCTCACGGGCTTCATCCCGGATTCGATGATGAAGGTCGCGGCCGTGAGCGCTGGCCTTAGACCGCCCTTTCCCATCGTCATGCACATGCATGCGGTGTTGATGGGCTCGTTCATGCTGCTGCTTTTGACGCAGACCATCCTGGTCGCGACGGGTCGGTGCGATCTCCATCAGCGGGTCGGGCGGCTCGGCATGATCCTCGTGCCGCTCCTCGTGGTCGTCGGCCTGGTTCTCGTGCCGACCATCTATCACATGGTCGCTCACGCGGCGCAGACGGCGCCTCCCAAGATCGCGGCCGCAATGAAGGATCGCCTGTCCGACCTTGACGATATCATGTTGTTCCAATTGCGGATCGGGATCCTCTTCCCGCTGTTCCTGTTCATCGCGCTTCGCGCCCGCAAAACGGACTCGGGCCTCCACAAGCGAATGATGATCCTTGGAACGGCGGTTGCCCTGCCGGCGGCGATCGACCGGATGACATGGCTTCCAACGACCCTTCCCGCGAGCCCTGTGTCGACGGAGTTCTATACCCTTCTTGCAGTCTCGCCCATGCTGGCCTGGGATCTGGTTAGAAACCGCAGGATCCATGAGGCCTATTGGATCTGGGCGGCCAATTCGCTGCCTTTCGCAATTGCCATCTACACCCTCTGGGGCACGCCCTGGTGGCATTCCGTCGTGCCGCGGATCATGGGCATCTAGCGGCAGTTCCAAACATTACAGATCATTACAAGTGGGTCATTCACGGAAACGAAGAGGACCCGATGCCGTTGGCACGCGTGCATTTCCAAATAGGAGAGCGCGTAATGTCAAAGACCCTTCTTGCCCTGGCCGCTGCCGCGACGGCGGTCGTGGCCGCCGCTCCAGCGGCTGCACGTCACATCACCGTCTATCGCGTCGGCTATACATTTGGCCCAAGCTATACCTATACGGACTTCAGCGCGCTGCCGCAGCCGGTGGTCGTCCGCTATCACCTTCACAACAACTTCCGATACGTGAACGACAATGGTTACATCTATGTCGTGAACCCCAAGACCTACCGGGTCATCCGCGTAATCCACGCTCCCGCCTAAGCCCTTCAAAAGGGATTTGGTAAAGACAAGGGCCGCCGACTCCCGTCCGGCGGCCCTTTCATCTGAAATGCCCGCGGATCGCTCCTACAACTCCTTGGTCAGGTTCGCTGCAAAGCTCTTCGACCTCGAGCGCGTGAAGGCGATCGGGTCTCGCAGGCCCAAGACCATCTTCGGCAATGGTGACCGTGACATCGGCGCCGCGCTCGAGCAGCAAGTCCACGGGGCATCGCTGCGCGATCTTGATCAATGCATCCCGCTGTTCGGACGTGACTGTGCCGAGCTCAAGCGTTCGATCGAAGCGGTCGCGCTTTTCGGCACTCCCCTTCTGGTGCGTAACCCGAACGCTGAGCCGGTCGAGTGTCCAGCCCTTCCGCTTTGCATATAGCTCCAGGGTCATGAGCGTGCAGGCTGCAAGAGCAGCACACAGGAGGTCATAAGGATTTGGCCCCGATCCGAGACCGCCGAGCTCGGCGGGTTCGTCAACGATGAGCTCGTGGGCGCCGACCTGGACCCGAGCTTCGAACTGGCCATTCCCCGTCATTTCTGCAGTCACGGAATTCATCGGCGATTATCCCTTTCTGGGCAGCTCCACTTGGAACGGGTCTACAGCCCTGTGCAACTCCACTACGCGGGTCTTTGGCGAACTGTTGCGGCGCTTCCTGTGCGCGCGCCCAAGAGTGATCGCCGGTACGCCGAGAAATTCCCGGCGAGCGATTGCCTCGCCCATGATCCCGCCCCTTCCTACCTGACGACAAGCACCGGGATCTCGCTCAAGGAAAGCACTTCCGAGGCAACGCTCCCGAGCATTAGCCGGCGAACGCCGCGGCGCCCGTGCGAGGACATGGCGATGAGATCGCAACGCCGCTCGCCTGCAGTCTCGACGATGGATTGGGCAGGCGAACTCTGTTCGACGCAGAGCGTCTCTGCCTCAAGACCGATTCGGCGCGCCTCTTCTTTCGCGGAGGCGAGGATCCGCTGCGCCCCATCCTTCTGGATATCGAGATACTCCTGATAATTATAGTTGGAGAACGCCCCCGCTTCGCCGCCCCCCACTACATAGGGCAGGAGGATCTCGGTCACCGTGATGATCGTCGCCTTCGCGCCGATCGCCTTTGCAAGCGCAAGACCATGGTCGAGGCCCTTCCTGGCCAATTCAGAGCCGTCGGTCGAAATGAGGATGTGCTGATACATGGGCGCCTGTCCTCCCCGAGCTTCGCCAAAAAGATGATGGCTCGGTGATTTTATCGGCTTTGGCCATGAAAGTCGCCGGTGCTTCAGTCATCAACTTCGGCAGAATGATCATTCCACCGCGGCGCGGCCTCCGGTACCGGCACAGAACGCATGGAGGATTATCGAATGAACGCGGACGAGGCGCTTCTTCGCGCAGCAAGAGAAGCGATCGCCTACCGGCACCTCGTGGAGGCCGGCGGCGAGGATGCGGTCGCAACCTACGCGCAGGAGCTTCACGCCTTCGACGCGCCGCTCCCGGAGGAGCCCACCGAGGCCTTGCACGTAATCGACGAACTGGTCGCGAAAGCGACACCGGGTCTTCGCGCAATGACCAGCTCGACCTTCTTTGGCTGGGTGATCGGCGGATCGCATGCCGCAGGTGTTGCCGCCGACTGGCTGACCTCTGCCTGGGGCCAGAATGCAGCGAACTTTGCCGCCGCTCCCGCGGCTGCGGCCGCCGAGCAAGTCGCGGCGAACTGGCTACTCGAGCTCCTCGACCTTCCGCGCTCGTCCTCCGTTGGTTTCGTCACTGGCGCGACCATGGCCAATTTCGTCGCTCTTGCCGCGGCCCGCGGAGAACAGCTCCGGAAAGCCGGGTGGGATGCTGAAAAGGACGGTCTCTTCGGCGCACCACCAGTTGAAGTGCTGATTGGCCGGGATGCGCATGCAACCGTCTATTCTGCCCTTCGGTACCTCGGCCTTGGATCACGGCGGGTGACGCTGATCGATACCGACGCGGCCGGACGGATGCGCCCCTCGAGCCTTGAAGCGGCACTTGCGCGCTTCGAGGGACCGGCAATCGTCATTGCGCAGGCAGGACAGATCAATACCGGCGCCTGCGACCCCTTCACGGAGATCTGCGGCCTCGCCCGTAGCCGCGAAGCCTGGGTCCATGTCGATGGGGCATTCGGACTCTGGGCACAGGCAAGCGAGCGCCTGCGGCACCTGACCCGCGGGGTGGAGCAGGCGGACAGCTGGGCGACCGACGGACACAAATGGCTGCAGACGCCCTATGACAGCGGCTTCGCAATTGTCAGGGACAAGGCTGCTCACGAGCGAAGCATGGCAATCGAGGCAAGTTATCTTCCGGGCGCCAGTGGCGGCGAGCGGGAACCCTCAGCCTATGTTCCCGAGCTGTCGCGACGCGCGCGAGGTTTCGCTGCCTGGGCGATGATCAGGACGCTCGGGCGCACGGGCATTTCGGCAATGATCGAGCGGCACTGCAGCGTCGCTTCGGCACTCGGGCATGCCTTCGTCGAGGAACCCGGGGTCGAAGTTGTAGCGCCGGTCGAATTGAACCAGCTGATCCTGCGTTTCGGGAACAGCGACGAAGCAACGCTCGCGACCGTCGAGGCGCTTCAGGAACGAGGACGGATCTTCGTTGGGCCGGCGCGCTGGCGGGACCGGTGGGTGATGCGGCTGTCCGTCACCAACTTCAACACGGGGAAGGACGAGGTTGCTGGCGTCCACCAGGAGATCCTGGCCGCATGGCGCGACGTCGAGGCTCGGTCCCCGGCGGGAGCGATCGCCGCCAACGGCTAGTTGAAGGCGAAGAGCGTCCCGACCGCCTGTTCCTCAAGGCAGGTCAGCGTCTCAGCTTCAAGCGAAGCGTCGAAACGGACACCGCATTCGTCTTTCCTCGCCCAGGCGACACAGCCCAGGACGTCGAGGCCTTCCATCCAGAGCAGGAT
>DATMHD010000327.1:0-2824 GCA_035555075.1 Sphingomicrobium sp.
AACCGCTACTCGATGGAAGCCAAGCGCCAGTTTGACGTCCTCGATCGCCGCCTTGCGGAAAGCGAATATATTGCAGGCGACGACTATACGATCGCCGACATCGCCATCTGGCCCTGGTACGGCGGAGTTGCGCTTGGTCGGTCCTACGCCGGCGCTGACGAATTTCTTGCAACGAATGAATATCGCAATCTCATGCGCTGGGCCCGCGCGGTCGATGCCCGGCCCGCAGTGAAGCGCGGCAGGATCGTCAACAAGCTCACGGGCGATGAACGCGAGCAATTGCACGAGAGGCATGATGCGAGCGACTTCGATCTGAGGACCGAAGACAAAATCCAGGGCCTCGCTGCGAACGAGGCGGCCGCCGTCAAGGATGACGCGATCTAGAAGCTGATCCCTCGAGGGCGCTGTCGGGGAGGCGCCCCATCAATCCTTCCGCCGGTACCTCGACAGGAACGCCGAAGCGAAGCTTTGCAGCCTCGCTTCGGTAATCGCCTTCCTCATCCCTTCCATCATCCGCTGGTAAAACCAGAGGTTGTGCTGGGTCATCAGCATGGCACCGAGAATCTCTCCGGATCTTACAAGGTGATGCAGATAGGCGCGGCCGAAGGTCGTGCAGGAGGGACAGTCACATCCCGCTTCGACGGGCTCGTCTTCATCCGCAAAGCGGCTGTTGCGGATGTTGAGTGGACCATCCGCCGTGAACGCCTGTCCGGTCCTTCCCGACCGGGTCGGCAATACGCAGTCGAACATGTCGACCCCGCGAAGCACCGCTTCGACAATGTCGTCGGGTTTTCCAACTCCCATGAGATAGCGCGGCTTGTCGGATGGCAGCATGTCCACGGCGAAATCGAGGCAGGCGAGCATCGCCTCCTGCCCTTCTCCAACGGCAAGGCCGCCAATTGCATATCCATCAAAGCCGATGTTGATGAGCGCTTCTGCCGAAGCGCCTCGAAGCGCCGGGTCGAGTGCGCCCTGCTGGATGCCGAAGATTGCGGAACGGCTCGAATGCTCACCGCCGCGGTCGAACTCCTCCCGCGAGCGCTTTGCCCATCGGATCGAACGCTCCATTGCTTCCTGCTGGGCGGTCGCGGTTGAGGCCGTCGGTACAAGCTGATCGAACTGCATGACGATATCGCTGCCAAGGAGACGCTGCACTTCGATCGAGCGCTCCGGCGAGAGCATGTGGCGCGAGCCGTCGAGATGGCTTGCAAAGGCAACGCCCTCCTCCGTGACCTTGGTCAGGTCCGATAGGCTCATCACCTGGTAGCCGCCGCTGTCGGTCAGAATGGGGCGCTGCCAGCCCATGAACTTGTGCAGTCCGCCGAGCCTTGCGACGCGCTCGGCACCGGGGCGGAGCATCAGATGATAGGTGTTCCCAAGGATGATGTCCGCTCCGCTGGCCCGGACTTCCTCGGGTCTCATCGCCTTGACCGTCGCTGCCGTGCCAACGGGCATGAAAGCCGGCGTCCGGATATTCCCGCGTTCCATCTCGATGACACCGCTCCGCGCGGCCCCGTCGGTTGCGGAGATCGAGAAGGAAAAGCGGGTCACCTGCCGTCCCCTGGCAGCAACAGGCTTCCGTCGCCATAGGAGTAGAAGCGATATCCCGCTTCGATCGCGTGAGCGTAGGCCCTCTTCATGACATCGATACCCATGAAGGCGCTCACCAGCATGAAGAGCGTCGAGCGCGGCAGGTGGAAATTCGTGACGAGCCCGTCGATTGCGCGAAAGCGGTAGCCAGGCGTGATGAAGATCGCCGTATCGCCTTCGAACGGATGGATGATGCCATCCTCGCCCGCCGCACTTTCGAGGAGCCTAAGGCTCGTCGTTCCGACCGCGATGGTCCGGCCTCCAGAAGCGCGGGCAGCGTTCAGGCGAGCTGCGGTGGCCTCATCGATGCGGCCCCATTCGGCATGCATCTTGTGGCCGCTCGTGTCCTTGGCCTTCACCGGCAGGAAAGTGCCGGCGCCGACATGGAGCGTAAGAGTTTCGCTCGCGATTCCCCTTGCCGCAAGCATCTCCAGAAGTCGCGGAGTGAAGTGAAGCGCCGCAGTCGGTGCCGCCACTGCTCCTTCCTCGCGAGCAAAGATCGTCTGATAATCGCCCCGGTCATCGTCGTCCGCCGCGCGTTTGGACGCGATATATGGCGGGAGCGGCGTTCGGCCGGCACGCTCGAGAAGAAGCTCGACGGGCTCGTCGCCCTCGAAGTGGAGCAGCGCCGACCCATCCCCGTTCTTGCCCACGACCGATGCGCGGACGCCTGAACCGAAATCGATCACATCGCCGACGCGGGCGCGCTTGGCGTTGCGCAGGAACGCCTGCCACTCGCGCGGCCCTTCGCGCTTGTGCAACGTCGCGCCAATGCTCGCATCGCCGCGTTTCCCCTCGAGTTGCGCCGGAATGACCCTGGTGTCGTTGAAGACAAGGGTGTCGCCTGGTCGGAGGAGGTCCGGGAGATCGAGCACCCGATGGTCGACGAGATTGCGCGCCTCGACGAGGAGGAGGCGCGCGCTGTCGCGCGGACGTGCTGGCCGGAGTGCAATCCGGTCGTGGGGAAGTTCAAAATCAAACAGATCGACGCGCATGAATGCGGGCACTAGCCGCCGAGATAGGCCCTCACAATTTTCGTGGGTTCGGCAGGCGGCTCGCCGGTCGCAATCCCGTCGACGGCGTCCATCCCGGAAACCACGCGTCCCATGACGGTATAATTGCCGTCAAGCTCGGGGTGCGGGGCGAACATGATGAAAAACTGGCTGTTGGCGGTGTCAGGCGCATTGGTCCGGGCTGCGCCCAATGTTCCCCTAAGGAAGGGGACGGGCGTGAA
>DATMHD010000328.1:0-2103 GCA_035555075.1 Sphingomicrobium sp.
CGGGAAAGGGGTCAGGCGGCCTGGAGGCCGCCGTTCATCCGGATCGGACGGTTCAGGTTGAAGTAGTTGGGCGAGGTCTTCATCACGGTCTCGTGGATCTCCTGGAACTGTTCCGGAGTGCCGTTCCCGCCGATGCGGACCTCATAGTCGAGCGCCTCGTATCCCGGCGCGATGCTGTCATCGAGGCCGAGGAAGCCGCGCAGGTCGAGCGTGCCCGTGGTTCGGATTTCGAGCGTCGTCAGGGTGATGCCCTTGAGCGCTGCGCCCGCGACATAGCCGACCGTCATGCAGGCATTGAGCGCGGCCATCAGCAGCTCCTGCGGGTTGGGGGCGCCGTCGCTGCCGAGCAGCTCGCACGGCTCGTCGGCGACGATCGCGTGGCTGCGCTGGATGCGCTCGCCGCCGATCGTATAGCCTTCGACGATCGTCTCGCTGCGGGTCTGGCCCTGCCAGCGGGTGGTGACGTCGAAGCTGACGAGCGCCTTGCCGGAGTCTTCCCCGATCGCTTCGACGACTTCGCCGAGGGCGTCGAGGTCGAGGCCGTTGACGCGGCTTTTCACATTATCGAGCATGTCTGTTTTCCTTGTTCGAGAGGGTTTAGGCGAAGAGTGGGGCGGCTTCCGCGATCCGCTCGGCTGCGCGCGGAGAAAGCTTGGCGAGCGTCGCCTTGAAGCGCTCGTGGACCATCCCGGAGCCGATGTAGGTCCAGCGCGCGGCCTGGTGCTGCTGCGGCAGGAGCACTTCGCGGTCCACGGGCCGGCCGATCGCCTTCTCGAGCGCGGCGAGATTGAAGCCCGCCTGCATCTTGAAGCCGTCGTCGAGGAATGCGCCGATCTCGAAGAATTCGTCGATCGCCTTGTCGATCTCAGCTTCGGTTCGGCCCTCGGCGAGCGCTTCGACGATCAAGGTGTCGAGCTTTGCGTGCTGCGCTTCCTCCATCCAGTGATGGCGCATCATGCTCTTGAACAAGGGATCGAGGTCGCCGTCGTCCTGGATCGAGCCGAGATAATGCTGCTGAGTCATCCATTCGATCATCAGGATCACGAGGCCGACCGCGAGCGGGTCGTGCTTCAGAACCTCGGCGCCGATCGCTTCGGACGGGCCGATCACCTGGCATTCGACCGGGAATCCGCGAACGAACGCCATGTGAAAGCGCTTGAACAGGTGGATGTGCTTGGCTTCCTCGCTTGCGAAATTGAGGATCGCCCGAACCCGCCAGTCGTCGCCCAGCAGATGCGGCCGCGCATGGTCGAGCAGGAAGGGGAGGATGAATTCCTCGACCACGCCGAAGATGCACAGATACTGGTGGGCGCTGATCTGGTTGAGGATGCGCTGCTCGAACGGGTTCAGGCTGTCGAGCTCGGCCGTCCGGGCCAGGCTGTCGGGCATGAAGTTGCGCGAGAAGTCGAGGTCCTGGTCCTCGCGCAGAACGTCGTCGATGAGCCACTGCGCGCGAAGCGACGACTGGAGCGTCGCTTCATAGTCGAAGTCATGGTACATGGTGTAATCCCTTTTTCGATGATCAGTGCGCAAGGATGAACGGGAGCAACGCCGCCGCGAAGGCGGTCGCGCTCGATGCAACGCTGAAGAAGATGATCGCGAAACTACCCGATCGAATGGCGGTCTGATTGCTGTTCATTTCAATGTTTCCTTCTTTTTTCTGCGCGCGCTCTTCCGCTTCCGGAAAAACACTTTCCCCGGACTGGCGAGTCGCGCTTCGATGTGGTGACCCAGTCTCTACGCCAGGCGGCGATTTGCCAAAATGATTGGGCTGCCGGATAAATTGACCGAAACGCCGGATCGGCCTGTGCATGGAGGGCCTGCTTGGACGTCCTCGACGATATCCTGAGCTCGCTGCGCCTGACCGGCGGGGTGGTGATCGACGGCGAGTTCAGCGGGGATTTCTGCGTGCGCGCGGAATTCACGTCCGAGCATTTCGAGCCCTTCTTCCCGGTCCCGGAAAAGCTCATCAGCTATCATTACGTGCGTTCTGGGCAGCTCGTCGTTGAAGTCGACGGGATGGCGCCCGTGACGCTCGAAGCCGGGGACATCGCGATCCTGCCGCGCAACGATGCGCATCGCCTGGAAAGCCGGCCGGGCCTT
>DATMHD010000329.1:0-5171 GCA_035555075.1 Sphingomicrobium sp.
CAGACCTATTCCGGGCGCGAAGCCTTCGACGATCTCGCCGAATTTGGAGGCTGTTATGCGACGAGGCAGCAAAAGGAAGCCCTGACGCTCCTTGCAACGCCGCCAGGTTCAGCCAACGAGGCGCGCGTTTACAAGCAACTCTTCAGCAAGAGCCAGTTCTGCCTCGGCGATCTCACCTCGCTTTCGGTGCCTTGGACATATGTCCGCGGCGCAGTGGGCGAAGGCTTCTACACCCGGAAGGTGCCGGTTCCATCAAACTACGCTGCGCCGCATTCACTAGCGCCGGACAAGGTGCAATCCGTGATGGACGCAGCAGTCTGCTACGCGGACAAGCATGCCGCGGAGGCGCGCGCACTGATCGAGACAACGAAGCCTGCAACCAAGGAGGAATCCGCGGCGATGGAAGCGCTCTGGCCCAACTTCGAGACCTGCCTTCCCGCCAACATGCCTCAAGGGTTCAAGTTTGATCCTCTGATCGTTCGTTACCGGATCGCGGAGGCGCTGTGGCGCCTGGGCTGGATACACAGCTAAGGGCCGCGACCCCGCGCTTGCACAAGCTCTTAAGCGGCTCTGGCGCACCTCTGGACGAGCGGGTAGACGAAGCGCTGCTCACGCTCGACTTTGGTCTGCCACTGTCGCATCAATTCGCGCGTCTCCGTGCGATATTGAGTCCAGCTGGTCGCGATAGCATCAAGCGTCCACTTGCTTGTGTGCGTCGTTGCGGTCTGAAGCAATCGCTGATGCGAGGACCGAAGCTCGGCCAGCATGGCCTCTTCTTGTGCGGTCAGCCTTCCGGAAAGGAACTCGGCCACCTTGCTGATCAGCGGGCCTCGGGTGAGACGGATGGCCGCCAACTTGAGACGCACCGAGGTTAGGGCCGTCGCATCAAATTCTCTCTTCGCGAGAATTTGATCCATCTCACGAAAGCAGGATTGCGTGCTTTCATGGGCTTCGCGGATTTCAAGCTGGAGCGCGTCGGCTCCGCTCGTCCGCAGATGATCTACTCTGTTGACTGCAGCATTTTGCACAAGAACGCCCTTTACATGCGGGGATCAGCCGGCGGGTTAAATCGTGCAGTTTAACTGCTGGCGAAGCGTTGTGGTTTGTGCAGCGTTAGGGATTGTAAACGACCGTCCGAGGCGTTGAGCGGACCAAAACCCCTATCTTTCGTTAGCATCTGGTACTTGGCCCAAGTAAGGCGGGCAATTCCCCGGCAGGAGTTTGAAAAAGTGAGGTGCGGATTGCTTGCGGCGGCGCTTATCGCAGTCCCGATGCCCGGGACTGCGCTTGCTGCGCCGGATCGGTACAATGAGCATGCGAGTATCGAAGAGCAGCGCCGCTACTTCACCGAAGACGAGGAGGCCCCACAGGTCAAGCCGGCGGGCTTCGACGTGACCATCGTCGAATATATGGATTACCAATGCCCCTATTGCAGGGCGTCGCATGGTCCGCTGAAGCAGTTACTGGCCCAGGATCACAAGGTCCGGGTGATCTTCCGTGACTGGCCGCTCTTCGGAGACGCCTCCGTGAAGGCCGCGCTCGCGGCAATCGCGAGCAAGTACCAGGGGAAGTACGTCCAGTTCCATGATGCCCTGATGGAAACCCCGCTGCCGCTGGATGAAGCAAAGATCAGGGCAGCGGCAAGGAAAGCCGGAGTCGATTGGGACCGTCTGCAGAAAGACAAGGTCGCTCACTCCGGGGAGATAGAAGACCTGTTTCAACGCAACGACAAGCAAGGACAGTTGCTCGGGCTTGAGGGCACTCCTGGCTGGATCATCGGGGACGTCCAGAGTTTCGGGGGTTACACCCTTCAGCAGCTGCAAGAAGCAGTTGCTGGCGCAAGAAAATCAGCTGCCAACTCGGGCAAGGCCGCGGACAAGTAAGCGGCTATGTCTCGCCTGTGTCTCTTGCTCATGGCGCTGACGGCCGTTGCCAGTCCGGCGGCCGCACGAGCCCCGCAATATATCGAAGCCGCCCTGGTGGCGGAGAGCATGACGCCTCGCCCAGGCCATAGCATTTTGCTGGGACTGCAGATGAACCCAAAGCCCGGCTGGCACGGCTATTGGAGTAATCCCGGCGAAAGCGGGCTGGCTCCCGTCGCGAGGTGGACTGCCCCGGGCGGTGTTCACATCGGAGCGTTGGAGCACCCAGCTCCCACCCTGGTCAGGGTGATGGGCCTTACCAGCTATGTTCACTCGGGTCCTCACCTGCTACTTGCTCGATTGACCTTGCCGCCAAGATTGCAGGCTGGAACAACATTGCCTCTTGTCGCGGATGTAACGTGGGCCGCTTGCTCGGACAGGCTTTGCGTGCCGCAGAAGGCTCGACTGAACCTGATCCTCAGGGTCGGAAACGGGTCGCTGTCGCCATTTGCAGCGAAGCTCCGGCATGCACTTGCCAGTCAACCGAAGCGAGCTGGTGGTGGGTCGTTTCAGATCACAAGAGGCAACATCATTCTTGCCTTGCCAGCCTCGGTTCGGCTGCGGCTCAGCGCAACTACCTTCTTCCCCGACGAGAACGGCTATTGGGACCCGGTAAAGGCGCGGGTAACTTCGGCCCGTCCGATCAGGATCGCCGGTCCGGTCGTCGGCAAGCCGCCTCGATGGATCACCGGCGTCGTGAGCGATGGCGCATCGGCATATCGATTGAGATTGAAGGCCTCACCGCAACAATAAACGGGTGCGAGGTGCGCAATTTCGTCGCAGGAATGCGTCCGATGGAAACGCCGCCCATGAGGCCGTCAGTTGAAAAAAGACGAGCTCGGTGTGCGGCGCTCAAGAGTGTGTCGTCAGCCTGCGTAAGCTTTGATCAGGTCGTAAAGATAGTCACGGCCGACGTAGAGCGAGCGCACTTCGATGCGCTCGTTCAAGCCGTGGACCCCGTTCCCGTCCGGATCGCCCCAGGCTCCCGGCACGCCATAGGTCGGGATGCCGACAGCGCCCAGGAACGTCGCATCGGTATAGCCATTCGACATTGCTGGTACGACCGGGACTCCCGGAAAATATTCGGCCGCAACCTGCTTCGCGGGTCCCGTGACCTTGGGATCCAGCGGCGGTGCAGGCGGGGAGGGCCGGAGGGGAGGAAGCACGGTGATGCTCACCTCCGGATCATCGACCACCTTCGCCAAGTCGCCTCGGATTTGTTCGACCGAATGGCCCGGAAAGATCCGGCAATTGACGTATGCGCCGGCGCGTTGAGGCAGGGCGTTGCGCGCATGTCCGCCGTCCAACATCGTTGCAACACAGGTCGTCCGAAGATTCGAATGGAGTTCCGGCTCCCGGTTCACCACGGCTTCCGCGGCCTTGTCAGCGGGGTTCGCGGCTAACGCCACCATTGCCTCGCCAGTTGCATCATGGCGCCCTGCGCCTGCTTCGCGGAAATAGGTCCTGGTCGTTTCCGTCATTTCAACCGGGAATTCATGCCCCTCGATCTTCACCAGCGCGTGCGCAAGCTCGTAGATGGCATTGTCGGGGCGGGGCACGGAGCTGTGGCGAACTGGATTTCGGGTTTCGAGCCGATACGTGGCGAAGGTCTTCTCCCCCACCTGGATTGCCTGCTCGAGAACATGACCCTTGCCGTCACTGGAGCCGCCGCCCCCCTCGTTCAACGCAAATTCGGCGTCGATGAGGCTCCGCTTGTTGGCAGCGAGCCACTGAACGCCGTTGAAAGCACCGTTCGTTTCCTCGCCGCAGGTGAGCGCGATCTTCACGGTGCGCTTTGGCTTGTAGCCTGACCGCTGGAACCTGATGAGCGTATCGACGAGCATCGCAGCCATCGCCTTGTCGTCGAACGAGCCGCGCCCGTAGAAATAGCCATTCTCCTCGACCAGCGTGAACGGATCGCGGGTCCAATCCTCACGCTTGGCTTCGACCACGTCGAGGTGGGCGATGCCAAGGAGCGGCTTCAGAGTCTTCGATGTACCCGGATAGACGGCAACGAGCCCGCCCTCTTTTGGATGTGCGGGATCCGCGAACAATGTGAGCTGGCTGTCGGGAATCCCCGCGGCCTTGAGGTGCGCCGCCATCCGTTCGGCCGCTAGTGTGCAGCTCCCCGAACTCAACGTCGTGTTGGTCTCGACCAGTTCCTTGTAGAGGCTCCTGAACTCGACCTGATCCGGCCGGAGCGTCTCGGCAGCGGCCGTTCCACCACTTGCAAGCAGGGAGCACGCCGCACTGGCGCACGCCAGGAAATCTGCAATTTTCCGCATCAGGCCCCTCCCCCAGAGGAGCGGGAGACTAACAGAACGGCCCATGTCAGCAATGCTCCGTTCCTGGCCGTTCGAATGCGCGATTTCATCCGGGGCGAGTTGACCGGGGACGGCCAACCTTGCGCGAGGGTTAGTCCGGATTGGCGCGCAACAAGCGACCTACCACCGTCGGCGTGATCCCCATCCGGGCGCGCCCCCGAGCAGTCTTACGACAAGAAGGAGTAATATTGCACCGATCGTCGCGTTGACGATCGCACTGACTACTCCCGTACCGAGGTGCATGCCGATCCTGGGCAGAAGCCAACTTCCAACGAAAGCGCCGATGATCCCGACGAGAAGGTCGCCGACGATCCCGAAGCCGGCGCCGCGTACAATTTTTCCGGCCAGCCAACCTGCAATGATGCCCACGATCAATATGACCAGCAGGCTTTGATTAGACATATGCATGGGTCACCTCGAAATTGTGGTCGGAGGCCGCCTCACTTGCTTTTACGGCTGATCGGCAACGTGTGCCATTGACGGCGGTTCCGGTTAACTCGGGACATTCGGGCGCAATATGTCCCCGCTCCTATGCCTGTCGCATCGGGATTTACGCGTGAAATTACGCCCGCTGGCCGAGTAACGTCCGGGTTGTCGGGCGGAACGAGCGGGACAAATATCTGGATAGCGCTCCAAGGCTGACCGCCGCTTTCTCCCTTTCGCGAAAGCCGCGCAATGATCGGCGTGGCGAACAGCGGACATTACGTACGGTGAACGGCAAGTTCAGAGTGGCGACAAGGCGGCAGGTGCATACCTTCGTCAACGGCTGCAATTCGGCCGACCGAAGGGAGCGAAAATGTTGAAGAAATTCATGCTGGTAATGTCGGCGATGTCGGTCGTTGCACTTCCTGCGGCGGCGGATGCACACCGCTACTACGGGTACGACAACGGCTACGGTTATGAACAGCAGGGCTATTACCCGCAG
>DATMHD010000330.1:0-2195 GCA_035555075.1 Sphingomicrobium sp.
AGCTGGACGATCTCGACCTCGGCATCAAGATCGATGAACAGACGCACCGGCTCTCCAAATCCGCGGGCGCTCGGAAGCTTGTCCCCCGCAAGCGTGTAGACACGTCCGTTCGACGCGAACAGCGCCAGCCGGTCGGTTGTCTGCGCATGGAAGTGGATGAAGGGCGCATCCCCCTCGCGCCACTTGAGGTCGGCAACCTGGTCGAGCGCAAGATGCCCCTTCATTGCGCGGATCCAGCCGCGCTGGGAGAGGATGACCGTGATCGGTTCCTTCTCGATCATCGCTGTCCAGTCGATCTCCCGGCTGGGAGCGACTTCCTCGATCCGGGTCCGGCGGTCGTCGCCGAACTTGTCCTTGATCGTCTGAAGATCCCGCTTGAGCCGCGTGCGCTGCCTTGCGGGGCTCTCGATGAGCCTCGAAAGCTCGTCGCGTTCCTTTGCGAGCGCTTCACGCTCCCGACCGATCTCCATCTCCTCGAGCTTGCGCAAGCTTCGCAGACGCATGTTGAGAATGGCTTCCGCCTGCCGGTCGGAGAGCGAGAACTCGGCCACCAGGACGGGCTTTGGTTCATCTTCGGTCCGAATGATCTCGATGACGCGGTCAAGGTTCAGGAAGGCGGCGAGAAAACCGTCAAGAAGCTCCGTCCGGTCGTCGATCTTTCCAATCCGCACCTGGCTGCGGCGAACCAGCACCTCGATCTGGAAGGCGAGCCAGGCGGTCAGCGCCTGCTTGAGGCTCATCACTCCTGGCGTTCGGCTGGCATCCAGCACGTTGAGGTTGAGCGGGAAGCGGATCTCGAGGTCGGTCAGGCGATAAAGGCTCTCGAGCAGGAGATCCGGATCCACCGTACGTGCCCTTGGCTCGAGGACAAGCCGCACCTTCTCGTCACTTTCGTCCTTCACGTCGGCAAGGATGGGGAGTTTCTTGTCGGCGATCAGCTGCGCGATCTGCTCGATAAGCTTCGCTTTCTGGACGCCGTAGGGAATCTCGCTGACCAGGAGGTGCCAGCCGCCGCCCTTCTCGCGTTCGACCTCGATGCGCGCACGAAGCCGGAATGCCCCTCTGCCCGTTGCATAAGCCTCGGCGATCGTCTCGCGGCTGTCGACGAGGACTCCCCCCGTTGGAAAATCGGGACCAGCGACAAAGTCCATGAGAGCGGAATCTTCCGCCTTGGGATTGTCGATGAGGTGCGCCGCGGCATCGATGAGCTCGCCGGCATTATGCGGCGGGATTGATGTCGCCATCCCGACTGCAATTCCGCTTGCGCCGTTGGCAAGCAGATTGGGGAAGAGGCCCGGAAAGACCTCCGGTTCCTCTTCCTCGCCGTTGTAGGTCGGCCGGAAATCGACCGTCCCTTCGTCAAGGCCGGCCATCAGCTGCATCGCGATCGCCGTGAGCCTTGCCTCGGTGTATCGGTAGGCCGCCGCGTTATCGCCGTCGATATTGCCGAAATTGCCCTGACCGTCGACGAGCGGATAGCGAAGGGCGAAATCCTGGGCGAGACGGACCATGGCGTCGTAGACCGACTGGTCGCCGTGAGGATGGTATTTGCCGATCACGTCGCCGACGACGCGGGCGGATTTCTTGTATGCCCCGGCGGGATCCAGCCGAAGCATCCGCATTGCCCAAAGAAGCCTGCGGTGAACGGGCTTCAGCCCGTCGCGGACGTCGGGAAGCGAACGCGCGGTGATCGTCGAGAGCGCGTAGACGAGATATCGTTCGGAAAGTGCAGCGTCGAACGGTGTTTCGATGATCGAGGAAATGTCGGGGTCGGCCATTTCCCGTCGCTAGCAAGCACATTAGGCGGCCGCCAGCGCTTCCTTGGATGGGACCTGTAGCCTAGTGCTTCGTCTCGGTCTGCTGTTCGCCGGACGACTGGCAAACCGCGGCCGAGCCCTTGTTGCCGGAATTCTTCCCGCCGTCGTCGCTGACGCATGAATCGACCCGTCCTTCGGCGTCGATGTCGATCGGGTCCCATTCGCTTGGATCAGCACCGCTCGTCACACCCGTATCGATCTGCGCGTCCACGTCTTCAGCCCCAAGCTGCGAGAAATCGATGACGTAATCCTGCGGTGTCTTTTTGTCGTCGTGATCGATCGACGTGACGATCTCGTCGCGAGGGATGACCGGTGGCGGCGGCGGCGCGGGTGGCGGCGGCGGCGGCGGCGGCGGTGGCGCGGGCGGCGGTGGCGGCG
>DATMHD010000331.1:0-4993 GCA_035555075.1 Sphingomicrobium sp.
GAGGCCCGGAGGACGGGCCACCAGCACTCGTCCTTCCGGGTTTTCTTGCAAGTGACCGGACGACCATGGACATCAGGCGGGCGCTCGCCCGTTCCGGGTGGCGCGTCTATCCGTGGGGTCTTGGAGTTAATCTTGGAGCCAAGCCGGATTCGATGGAGCTGCTGAGTGCTCGGCTCGACCAGATCTATGATGGTCGCCCGATATTGCTCGTTGGCTGGAGTCTTGGCGGAATGTTTGCTCGCGAGCTCGCCCATCGGCACCCGCACAAGATCCGTGCGGTCGCGACTTTGTGCTCGCCCTTTTCGGGTGACTACAAGACCAACACGAATGTCCGTGAGCTCTATGAGCGAATTGCCGGGCATGACGTGAACGAGCCTCCGTTTGCCCGTACCGATGGGAAGCCGCCGGTACCGACACTCGCATTCTGGTCGCGGCGCGACGGCATTGTGGCGGCCAGGGCAGCGCGCGGCCTCGACCACGAGATCGACCGGGCGGTGGAGATCGACACCTATCATGTCGGCGCTGTGCTATGGCGACCCGCGCTTGTGAGGATCGTCCGGGAGATCGAGGATTTCCTGGATCAGGTCGAAGGCAAGGCAATTCCGTAAGAGGCCTCCTCGAGTCGCCCCATTGACTCTCATCGGCAACTGGCGGGAAAAAGAACAAAAGTAGAACAGATACGTTGTGAGTCGTGTGGCAAGAGGCTTATCTCTGGTCGCCGGCGGAGCTGTCCATGCGCGCTCCGGGCCGGCTGAACTGCGGGCACTTCCAGGAAGTGCAGGCGAAGCATGGCGCTTGCCTGCACCGGGAGGGCCCACCTTGTCCGAACTGTTTGCACGCCATCCCCGCGATGGAGGGTGGATGGGTTTCCTGCTTGCCCAAGTCAGCACCGGCAAGCCGCTGCTGTGGGTACAGGATCGAATGTCGATCTTGGAAAGCGGCCGGATCTACCCGCCAGGGCTTCCCACTCGGGACCTCATCCATGTCGAGGCGCGCGAGGCGAAGGATGCGCTCTGTGCGATGGAAGAGGGCGTAAGATGCTCCTGCCTATCGGCCGTCATCGGCGAATTGTGGGGAGATCCGCGCGCACTCGATTTTACCGCGACCCGGCGGCTTGCGGTCGCGTCGGAGCGGAGCGGCACGCCCTGCTGGCTTGTAAGGCTCGGCGGCAATGCGAGCCTCAGCGGCGCGAGGATGCGCTGGCGGATCACGAGCGCCCCCTCATTGCTCCACCGACTAGATTCCAGAGCAGCTGGAACACCGACCTGGGATGCCGAACTGTTCCGCGCACGTGGAGCGGCCCCCGGCCATTGGATTGTCGCCCATGAAGCGGGTGTGTTCCATCTGGTTGCCGGGCCTGGCGATAGAGCGATGGCTGAAGTCGAGCGACTGCGCGCCTGACGCTCCCGTCGTCCTGACCATCGAGGGAACCCACGGTCCCGTCATTCATGCAGTCACGAGCGCCGCTTCAAAGCGCGGCGCGAAAGCAGGAGCCCGACTGACGGATGCAAGGGCGCTCGACCCGGCGCTCATTGCCGTTCCGGCCGATCCTGAAGGCGATTGCGCGCTGGTGAGGCGACTTGCGAAATGGGCTAGCCGCTGGTCTCCACTCGTCGAGGTCGATGGGGACGGGATCAGGCTCGACGTGAGTGGCGTCGCACATTTGTTCGGAGGAGAATCCGGGCTTGTGCGCGATATCCAGGAGCGCTTCGCCCAGCTTGCATTGACCTCGCGCGTGGCAATCGCGCCGACGGCCTCGGCGGCCTGGGCGCTGAGCCATTTTGGCCGCTCCCGCGCCATTATCGTCCCACTGGAAACCAGAGCCGGTGAGCAGCAAGCCGAGATGGATGACGGCCTTCGGTGGCATGATGCGCTAAATCCCCTGCACGTATCGGCATTACGGCTCGACGCGGATACGGTCCGGACGCTGGAACGGCTTGGTCTCAAGACCATCGGCGCTCTGCTGAACCTGCCTCGGCTCGCGCTGGCACGGCGGTTCCGTGGCGCTTCCGACGTCGTTGATGCGCTCGATCGGGCGCTTGGACGCAAATCCGAGCCGCTGACGGCAGCAAGCGCCGATCCGCCCCCTCGGGCGCTGCTCAAGCTGGAGGAACCCGCAACCCATGCGGGAGCTGCCAGCCAGGCTCTCGAGCAGCTCATTATGAATCTCGTAAGTCAGCTCCAGCAACGCCAGCTCGGAGTTCGGCGATTGTCGCTTTGCGGCTATCGAGTCGACGGGAGCATCGCCGTCGCCTCCGTCGCGACGACGATTGCGAGCCGTGATCCCAAGCATCTTCGACGGCTGCTCATGGACAAGGCTTCGGCGCTTGACCCTGAATTCGGCTTCGACGCCTTCGCGTTGACGGCGGACTGGACCGAAGCGCTCGACGCTGCGCAGGACAATCTGGTCGAGGAGCCTTCGGGCGAGCAGGAGCTCGCGCGATTGATCGACCGCCTGACGGTCCGGCTGGGCAGGCGCGCCGTGCGCCGGCCCCACGCACAGGAGAGCCATTTGCCTGAAAGGGCGAATGGATGGGCGGCTGCGATCGATCATCCGCCCACTCCTGAAAGGAAGCCTGGAAATCGTCCTCAACGCCTGCTCGACCGGCCTGAGGCGATCGAGGTCATCTATGCAACGCCCGAAGGCATGCCACGGCGCTTCATGTGGCGCCGCGCGGTGCATGACATTGCTCGCGTCGAAGGCCCCGAGCGGATCGCTCCGGAGTGGTGGCGCCAGCCCTCTTCAGCGCGGCTGCGCGATTATTATCGCGTCGAGGATCTGACCGGCCGCCGCTACTGGATCTACCGTGAGGGCATGATCGGTGACGGTCGGGGCGGCATGCCCACCTGGTTCATCCACGGATTGTTTAGCTGATGCCCGAAAAGACCGGCTTTTCGCGGCTGAAACTGGTGCGGCGCGATGACACGCCGGCGGCGCCGGCGAGGCCGGCGCCGTATGTCGAACTTGGTGTGACGTCACCCTTTTCCTTCCTGCGCGGAGCGTCCGATGCCATCGAACTGACGCTTGTCGCCCTTGAATTGGGATATGATGCGATCGGAATCGCCGACCGCAACAGCCTCGCCGGCGTCGTACGGATGCACAGCGCGTGCGACAGCGCGGGATTGAAGCCGCTGATTGGCTGCCGCCTCGATCTCACCGATGCGCCCAGCCTCCTTGCCTACCCAATCGATCGCGAAGGCTATGGCCGGCTCTCCCAGCTGCTGAGCCTTGGCAAGATGCGTGCCGGCAAAGGGGAATGCGAGCTTGGTCTGTGCGACGTCGCGGCCCATCAGGAGGGCATTGCCTTCATTGCGTGGCCTTTCGACGATCTCGATGTTTTCGAAGGAGAATTGCCCCGGCTTTGCGACGCCTTGACGTCATTGCGCCATGTCGCCGCATCCTGGCTCTATCTCGGCGGCGACACTGCCCGGATCGAGAGGCTGGATCGGCTTGCGCGGAAAAACGGCTGCACGATCCTGGCCACCAACGATGTCCACTACCATGCGCCCGATCGCCGGCCGCTCCAGGATGTCATCACCTGCATTCGCGAGAAAGTGACGATCGCCAATGCCGGCTACCTGCTCAATCCCAACGCCGAGCGATATTTGAAATCGCCGGCTGAAATGATCCGTCTTTTCGAGCGCTGGCCACAGGCAATTTCGGCTACCCGAGAATTTGCAGACGCGCTCCATTTCAACCTCAATGAGCTGCGGTACGAATATCCAAGGGAGACAGTGCCCGACGAACAGACACCCCAGCAGCATCTCGCCCATCTCACCTGGAAGGGCGCAAAGGAGCGCTGGCCCGACGCCATCCCGGAAAAGGTCCTGAACCAGCTACATCACGAGCTCGGCCTCATCGAGAAGCTCGATTTTGCCCGTTATTTCCTGACCGTTCACGACATCGTCGCGTTCGCGAGGGGGTTAGACCCGCCGATTCTCTGCCAGGGGCGCGGCTCGGCCGCGAATAGCGCCGTCTGCTATTGTCTCGGCATTACCGCGGTCGATCCGTCGACCAGCGAGCTTCTGTTCGAGCGCTTCATCTCCGAGGAACGGAGGGAACCGCCCGATATCGATGTCGATTTCGAACATGAGCGCCGGGAAGAAGTCATCCAGCACATCTACGATAAATATGGTCGCGACCGCGCCGGCATCGCTGCCACCGTAATCCACTATCGGCCGCGCTCGGCAATCCGTGAGGTCGGCAAGGTCATGGGCCTCTCCGAAGATGTGTGCGGCGCGCTTGCTTCCACCATCTGGGGAAGCATGGATCCGGAGCTTGAAGACGCGCGGGCGAACGATGCCGGGCTCGACCTTTCCGATCCGCATCTTAAGCGCACGATGAAGCTCGCGGAGCAGCTAATCGGCATGCCGAGGCATTTGTCCCAGCATGTCGGGGGCTTCATCCTGACCGAGCGGCCGCTGACCCAGACGGTTCCCATCGGCAATGGTGCGATGGTCAATCGGACTTTCATCGAATGGGACAAGGACGACATCGACGAGCTTGGGATCCTGAAGATCGATGTGCTCGCGCTCGGCATGCTGACGTGTATCCGCAAATGCTTCGATCTCGTGCGGGAGCATTATGGCGAGGACTGGAATCTTGCCACGATCCCCAGGGAAGTACCGGAAGTTTACGACATGCTCTGCCGGGGAGACTCGCTCGGGGTATTCCAGGTCGAAAGCCGGGCACAGATGAACATGTTGCCGCGATTGAGACCACGCTGTTTCTACGACCTCGTCATCGAGGTCGCGATCGTGCGACCAGGGCCAATCCAGGGCGACATGGTCCACCCCTATTTGAAGCGCCGCGGAGGCAAGGAACCGGTCACCTTTCCCTGCCCCTATCCCGAGCATGGCCCAGCCGACGAGCTCGAGCGGATTCTCGGTCGAACGCTTGGCGTGCCGATCTTCCAGGAGCAGGCGATGAAGATCGCGCTCGATGCCGCGAAATTCTCCTCAGAAGAAGCGAACCAGCTGAGGAAGGCGATGG
>DATMHD010000332.1:0-3120 GCA_035555075.1 Sphingomicrobium sp.
ATTTGTCGAAGACCGCATCCCCGCCAGCTTCGCCAAGAATCGCCGCGAGGATTGCTGATGCATCAAGGACGACCATGTTCAGGGCTTGCCGGCCACTTTCGCTTCACTGGCGCGTTCAGCTGCTCGCCAGCGGAGGAAATCGGCGACGCTTGCTTTGTCTGCGAGCCCGCTCTCGCGGGCGAGGGATCGGATGTGATCTTTTACATCCTTCATGGTCCTGATCCTTATAACGCCATCAACGAGCTCGATCCGCACAGCACCACCTCGCTCAAGGCCAACCTGGCGGCGCAACTCAGCAGGCAGGCTCAGGCGCCCTGCCCCGCTCACGTGTCCCGGCAAGCTTGCAGGGACGAATTCAACCGCACTCCGCGCTTGTTTACGTCGCGCTGCCATCAGAAGTCCCCTCTGAAGTTATTGTCATAGATACCATATAGGACAAAATTTCCCGTGATGCCACATATCTCAAGCAAGTCATCTCACATTCTGTTGGCATGAATCTCAAGGGCGGCGAGGTAGAGCCGCCCTATCATCGTGAGACGAGGGCGAGATCGCATGACTTGAGGTCATCGCCCTCACTGATCCTGGAGCTATGTGATTGTTGGCCGAACAGATGCCGGCTGGTGGAGTTGAGGGGGAATCGAACCCCTGACCTCTGCAGTGCGATTGCTTCGGTGCGCCTCAGAAACTGGAGAAAACCGGGTTTTTTCTCCGCAATAAATCGCCCTGCTGCCCAGCGGTCGCGTGCAGAACGGCCGATTCCGCTATATCTGCCCCGCACCCACTTGCGCTGCAAAGCTGCCAACCATCAACGCTCGAGCCATGCGCTGGCTTTGCCCGGCGACGGCATAATTCGGCGCATGAACGCATCGAACAGCGGTACCGTGAAGGCTGTATCGCCATAGGCAGGGCTGTAGACCATACCCTTGCGGATGAGGCTGTTGCGGGTTGGACCGACATTCACCACCTTCACGCCAAGCCGCTCAGCGATGTCACCCGACCGGTGCGGGCCAGGCCCGAGCTCCGCCATCGCCCGCAGATAACGTTTCTCGGCCGGCGAAAGTCGGTCAAATCGAACTCGGAAGAAACTCGCGTCAAGCTCGGCAATCGCAGCAATGTTTGCGTCCCGAACGTCCGCCTCGTCGATGGGAGAGACGTCGGCCAGATCCCAAGCGTGCTTGCCCCATTCCTGAAGGAAATAGGCATAACCTTCCGTTTCCCGATAGATTGCCACGAGCGCTGGATCGGTAATGGTAGCGCCCTCATGGGCCAGCGGAATGCGGATAGCATCAAAGGCGGCATCTCGGTCCAAAGCTCCGAGCGGCACAAACGCGAATAGCCGCTCCGCATACGATTTGGCTCTGCCCATTTGGCCGAGAAGCTGGGGCAATCCTGCCCCAATCAGGGTGACAGGCAATTGCAGCTGTTGAGCACGATGAAGCGCACTGATCAAAGCCGCCAGTTCGTCTTCGGGCACATATTGCAGCTCGTCGATAGCCAAGACGATAGCAGTATCATGTGCTTTGGCGGCTTCGCCCGCGGCACGCATCAGGTCAGCAAGATCTGTTTCTAGGTCGCCGCTGTCCGCCAAACCGGGTTCAGGCTCTAAGTTGACCGCGATCACAAGTCCTTCGTAGCTCACGCGCGGCTTGACGAAGCCAGCGAGCGCTCGAAGGGCGTGTTTAATTGCGTGGCTGGCTTGTTTCATCCGATCGAGCTTTAGGAGGCTCGCTCTCAGAGCTGGCACTAACATGGCCGGTAGGCTTCGGTTCTCAGGCGCCTCCATCGCGACGACAATGAGTCCATCCGCTTCGGCTTGGTTGCGTATGGTGGTGAGCAAAACCCTTTTTCCGACTCCCCGCAGACCATAGAAGATCATGCTTTTGGCCGATCGACCATCGCGGATACGGTCAAGGGCCACGGCTGCATCCTCGATCAGGCCGTGGCGGCCTGCCAGTTCCGGCGGCGGCGTGCCGGCTCCTGGAGCGAATGGGTTTCGGCGACGATCCATAGTGTCAGTTTATAAGATTTTTGTAAACTTACCTAAACTCGACCAAATTGACCTCAGAGTCTTGGCGTTCCCACTCATGCTCAACGCTGCCCACAACTCGTAAGGCGACGCTAATTGGCCGATAGCGGCCGGTCGGCTTCTCGGCGGAGTTGCCCAAAAACCGGACGTCAGAATGGTTAAGCGTCAATCGATGCGGCGATGTCCGCGATTGATGTGAACATTGTCATTGGGTCGTCTCTAGATGGAATGAATCCCCGCTTGCGCCAGAACAGCGCGGCTTCGTCATCGATGGCATTGACGACCAATGCTCGTCCGCCGATCAGGGCGGCGGCGGCCACGCATCTCTCGAGCGCGTGTTTCAAAAGGCCGATCCCAATTCCCTGGCCTGTCCAGCGCTCGTCGGTGGCGAGCTGTCCGAGCAAAAGGCATGGAACCGGATTGGGCGGCTGGCCCGTGTGGATCGCGCGCGGCAGAATTGTGGGGACGACCGCAGTAGGGGCGAGCCCGTAATAGCCAACGACTTGGCGTTCTTCGTGGACGACAATGACTGCGGTAAAGCCCTTTTGTTGGCTCGAGAGGGCCTTGTCGCGAAGCCAGTTGTCGAGCGATGGCTTGCCGCAATTGAATTGCGACAAGTCGTGGCGGTCATTGAGAGCTTCCGGCGCGGATAGTGCCAATTGGGCGGCTCAGCGGCGGTTGCCGCCCTGTTCCCATGGTGCCGGACGCTCAATCAATTCGACCAATTGCGGGACTGGCGTTGGAGGCGACTCGAGCGCCGAAACAAATGCGTCAAACGCCGCCGGGCTCATGCGAATGACGACGTTCTCCATAAGGACTTCTTCGGCCGCCCGCACAGCAGCGTCCCGAACGAAATCCGTGCGCGAGCGCCCACGTTGACTGGCGGCACGATCGATGATCGCCAGATCAGCATCGGGGAAGCGCATTGCGAGCGGACGGTCCCTGCGCTGGGCAACACGTGGCATTTCGTGGCCTCCTCTCGCCTGATCTAGCTAACTGTATTGCAAATTACAATACACATGAATGGATCTTCGATGCGCCCAGCGACAACGTTTGGCCGTGAGCGGCCCGTCTGCTTTCGAGCGAGGGCTGGC
>DATMHD010000333.1:0-3945 GCA_035555075.1 Sphingomicrobium sp.
ACAGATTCCGCCGGTTATCTATCCGAGGTCCTCGAGATCAGCTCGAAGCTTCGGGTCATGCGCGCGGTCGACGGCCAGCCGATCGAGCGTGGATGCGTCTACGTCGCCGTACCCGATCATCACCTTCTCGTGGTGGACGGCACCATCCGGCTTGGAAATGGTCCGCGCGAGAACATGTCTCGGCCGGCTATCGATGCCTTGTTCCGGTCGGCCGCGCTATCCTACGGGCCAAGGGTCGTCGGAGTCGTCCTCAGCGGGATGCTGAATGATGGCGCCTCCGGCCTTGGCGCGATCAAGGCCTGCGGCGGAACTGCGGTCGTTCAATACCCGCTTGACGCGCTTTCCGACGAGATGCCCTTGAGCGCGCTCGAAGTTGTTCCGGCGGACTGCATCGCCCCGGCGTCGGAACTTGGCGGCCTGATCGCAAAAATTTCGGGCGAGGAAGCGGTTGGGGACCATAAATGTCCCGAACACCTGCCGCTCGAAGTGGAGATCGCGGCAGGCGCAAGGCTTGGAGCAGAGAAGCTCCGCGAGATCGCCGATCCAAGCGCGCTCAGCTGCCCCGACTGCGGCGGCGTCCTATCGGAAGTGACGGGCGACCACCCGCTTCGGTACCGCTGCCAGATTGGCCATGCCTATACGGCCGAGATTCTCGAGAGCCGCACCAAGCAGGTGGATGAAGCACTAAGGGTTGCGCTCCGCGTCATGGAGGAGCGGGTGACACTCGTCACCCGAATGGGCGAGGATGCCCGTCGAAGCGGACGCAATGCAGTCGCCGATCTGTATGAATCGCGCGCAGCGGAGTATAGTCGCTATGCGCAGGTTCTCCGTGAGGCGGCAGTCAGCTCCATGCGGGCCATTGCACCCGTGCGCGAAGAGGATTGAGCCTCTTCTGTCGGGCGCTCCGAGCCGCTAGAGATGCGCCTTGCAGTTAGGTTGGTTTGGTGGCGGACAAGGACAACAACGTCAGGAAAGGATCGCGGGGAACCAATCGTCCCGTGAGAAGCGAGCCGCTGGCCATCGTTGGGATTGGCATCTGCGCCGCGTCGTTGCCGTCATTGTGCAGCTTGTTCGAGCAGATCAGCGACCAACTTGGCGCCGCTTATGTCATTGCTGTCCGGCAGCAGGATGGCCTTGCGCCCGCAACGGTCGTCGATGCGCTAGCCGAGCGCACGTCCCTTGCGGTGAAGATCGCAAACGAAGGGGAGCGCCTTGAGAGCGGCACGATCTACGTCGGGGGCGGCAGCGAGCTGATCACGATCACCGACGGGCATGTCAGGATCCGCCCCACCGCCGAGCCGATGGGCCATAGAGGCACTGTCGACAGCCTCCTGATCTCGCTTGCCGAACATGAGCATGATCGTGCGGTCGCAGTCATTCTGACGGGCCTTGGGAGCGATGGGACTGCAGGCGTCACTGCGACAAAGCAGTTTGGCGGCCTTTCAATCGCGGAATCCCTGAATGGCGAGGAAGATGCGGCCGAACAGGGTGCTGCGAGCCCGGCGGGGATCGTCGACCTGTTGTGCCCAATCGCCGAGATCCCGAACCAGATCGCGCTCTACATCCGGGGCCTTGAGAGAATCGACGCCCAGCCGGAGAGCGAGATTTCCGAGCAGGTGGGCCAAGTCCTCTCATCGATCGCCGGCACGCTGCGGACCGTCACCGGCAACGATTTTCATGGTTATAAGCGCAACACCTTTCTTCGCCGCGTCCAGCGGCGGATGCAGGTGACGCAGACAGCCGACATCGACGATTATGCGGCTCACCTGCGCAAGGACCGCGACGAGGTTCATCATCTCTTCCAGGACCTCCTCATCGGAGTCACTCAATTCTTCCGTGACCCCAAGGAGTTCGATGCGCTTGGAAAGGAGATTCCGCGGCTGTTCGAGGGGAAGGGACCCGGGGATCAGCTGCGCGTATGGGTGCTGGGATGTGCGACGGGTGAGGAAGCCTATTCGATCGCGATCTTGTTGTCGGAATATCTGCAAAGCATCGACAACGGCCCCACGATCCAGATTTTCGCGACAGACCTTGATGCGCGCGCGCTCGGCGCTGCCCGCGCCGGCCGCTACTCGAGCGCGATTGCAGATCACGTAACTCCTGACCGGCTTGCTCGCTGGTTCGTGAAGGAGGGCGATACCTACAGGATCGTCAAGGAAATCCGCGAGATGTGCATCTTCTCGCCGCACAATCTCATCAAGGACGCGCCCTTCTCGCGCATCGACCTGCTCTCGTGCCGGAACCTCCTCATCTATCTCAACACGGAGCTCCAGAACCGGGTCATCCCGATCTTCCATTTCGCGCTTCGGCCCGGCGGCGTGTTGTTCCTTGGAGCTTCCGAGAACGTCACTCGCCATCAGAAATTGTTCGCGCCCGTCGATCGCCGCAATCGCCTGTTCCGGCGGCTCGAAACCCCCACCAAGGTCCTGCCGGAGTTCCCGCTGACGGCGAGACTTCGGCATGAAACGGTCACGGAGCGGGCGGCGCCTGCAAGGCCGGCAAGCGTTGCACTTTCGATCAGTCGCCGCGCCGACCAGGTCGCGGAGCGTTATGCGCCTGCTTATGTGATCACCGATACGCAATTTGAGGTCTTGCACTTTTCGGGCCGTACGGGCCGGTTCCTCGAGCCGGCCGCTGGCGTTGCGAACCTCAACCTCTTCAACCTTGTCCACCGGGATCTGAGGCTCGACCTGCGGGCAACGCTCCACCAGGCCGCCGAACAGCAGCAGCGCGTCGAGCACCTGAGGATCCCGATCAAGGACAATGGCCGCTCGACGCTCGTGAACCTCATCGTCGAGCCGCTCGTCGAGGGTACAGACCTGACCGCATTCGTCGTGCTCTTCCAGGAGGCAGGACCGGTTCCGGAAGCCGCCGGTCTCGTTGCCGGAGGAGAGTCGAACGACCACGTCGAGCGCTTGGAGGCGGAACTTCGACTGACGAAGGACCGGCTACAGGCGACGATCGAGGAGCTTGAGTCGACCAACGAGGAATTGAAGAGCTCGAACGAGGAATATCAGTCGATCAACGAGGAACTGCAGTCCTCGAACGAAGAGCTGGAAACGTCCAAGGAAGAGCTCCAGTCGGTCAACGAGGAATTGCAGACCGTCAATGCCGAACTCGACCATCGTGTGCGCGACCTTGCCAGGGCCAACAGCGACCTTAGGAACCTGCTTGAATCGACCCAGATCGCGACGATCTTCCTCGACAACGATCTAAGGGTTCGAAGCTTCACGCCGACTGCGACCGAGCTGTTCCACCTGCTCGAGACCGATGTCGGCCGTCCGATCGACCATCTGGGCTCAAGGGTCGATTATCCCGACCTCAACGAGGATGTACGCAAGGTCCTGAAGAAGCTCGGCACGATCGAGCGCGACGTCTCGTCCAAGGATGGGCGCTCCTACATCGCGCGGGTCCTTCCCTATCGAAGCATCGACAATTTCATCGCCGGCGCCGTGATCACGTTCGTCGATGTCACCAGCACCGTTAAGGCGGAATCCGCACTTCGCGAGAGCGAAGCCAGGCTTCGAACGCTCCTCGCCGAATTGCAGCATCGTGTCCGCAACACGCTTGCGGTCGTTAAATCGATCACGAAGCGGACCGCGGAGTCGAGCGGTTCGGTCGATGAAATGGCCTCGCATCTGAGCGGGCGTCTGGACGCGTTCGCAAGGGTCCAGTCGGCGGTCACTCGCAATCCCGAGCGCGGCATCGACCTCAAGGGTCTGGTCGTGGACGAACTCCTCGCCCATGCTGCCCATGAAGGTGAGCAGGTCAGCATCAAGGGGCCCGATGTCGCTCTTCGGCCCAAGGCCGCGGAATCGATCAGCCTTGCCCTTCACGAACTCACGACCAATGCTGTCAAACATGGGGCGCTCACCAATTCGGGCGGTCGTATCAAGATCGACTGGAAGATGAACGGCGACGGAAACGCGCTGGAATTCAACTGGA
>DATMHD010000334.1:0-4357 GCA_035555075.1 Sphingomicrobium sp.
AACAGACCGGCAAGCAGTATCGCGGGCAGGAAGGTCATTGGCCCGAAGCCTTCGCTCATCCCGCCGAGGAGCCAGCGAAGAGCCGATGCGAGGACGAAGAAGGCGCCGCCTGCCGCGAGCCCAAGCCCCGGGCGATCGCGCGGCAGCGTCCGGAATGCGGATGAAATCCACGTCACGAAACCTGAACCTCCCGAGCGCAAGATTTCACGATCGGGAGTAATAAGGCAATCGATGGGAGCCGGCGGGCGGTTCACGGGCAATTCCGGTGCAGCGCCTGGCGGACGGCATCGCGCAACGCGGGGAGGACCTCGGCGGCAAACCAGGGATTGCGATCCGTCCAGATCCGCGATCGCCACGAGGGATGCGGCAGCGGGAAATATCCCGGCAGATATTTGCGAAAGTCGCGCACCCTTGCGCTCAATGCGCCAGCTCCAAGGACATTGGTCTGCGCGTACGTCCCGACAAGCAGTGTGAGACGTACCATTGGCATTCCGGCGAGCAGACGATCCCGCCACAAGGGCGCGCATTCGGGCCGCGGCGGCGCATCGCCGCCATTCTTCGCCCGGCCCGGATAACATAATCCCGTCGGGAGGATCGCGACCCTCGCCGCATCATAGAATTCTTCGTTCGAGAGCCCTGTCCACTCCCTGAGCCGGTCCCCGGAAGCGTCCGAAAAGGGGATGCCCGAGGCATGCCCCCTGGTGCCGGGCGCCTGGCTCGCAATCAGGAGCGTTGCCGTTCTCGACGCCTGGAAGATGGGCCGGGGACCAAGTGGCAGCATCACCGCGCACGCACTGCACGAGCGTACCTCCTCGACGAGAACCTCGAACGACCCGGCGCGAGCGACACCTGCGCCCGGTTCATCGTCGATCGCCGCCTTGAACTCGTCCACCACGTCGACGCTCGAAGCGACTTCAGGGGCGCGCCGGTTCTGCTCGGCTGTCATCCAAGCCTCCTGTTTCGCGGAATCCATGCAGGATCCCGCCGCGGCCCACGCGGTCCATTTCCGACAAGGCAAGGATGGAGTGGGCATAGCTGCCGCCCGCTCGCATTTCCGCAGCGACCCAGATGGCTTCCATGATTTCCGCCTCCGACGCTCCTGCCCGAAGAGCTCCCCTGGTGTGTCCCCTGATGCAATAAGGGCACTGCGTCACATGTGCGACGGCAACCGCGATCAGCTGCTTGGTCCTTGCCGGGAGCGCGGCGTCGGCAAACACCTGCTTGCTGAATGCGGCAAAGGCCTTCGAAGTATCGGGTGCGAGCTCGCTGCGCTTGCGCGAGAACTCAGCGTATGGCGGAGGATAGAGGTCATCGGACACGTTCATTCTCCTTCAGCTTGGCTTGCTCATGCCCGAGCACCACGTCCCGGAGCACAATCGCGTCGTTGTGAACTTCGTCCCGTGCCGAATAGACGAGCGTGACGGGCCGCTCGCGCGCGAGATCCCTGAGGTGCGCCAGGAGTTCAGGCTGGCCATGGATCTCCTTGGCGTAACGGCGCCGGAACTCGTCCCATTTACCGGGATCGTGACCGAACCACTTTCGAAGCTCGGTGCTCGGCGCGAGATCCTTCAGCCATTCATCGATATGGGCCTCCGCCTTCGAGACTCCGCGCGGCCACAAGCGGTCGACGAGGATACGCCTGCCGTCTCCGGAATCCGGAACATCATAGGCGCGCTTCAGGAGGACATTTGACGCGTCGATCGCCTTGGCCATGATTTCACGCCCTTTCGTGCTCGAGGCTATGTCGGTGGTGGTCACTTCCACCCGCGATGCGTCTTTCGAATTCCACCTCCGCCTCGAGGCCGGCGAGGTCCCGGTGAATGACGGCGACAGCCACCTTCTCGCCATTGCGACAATAGGTGATTGAACAGTCGCGCGTCTCAAGATCGCCGTCGACAATCGCCTCGTCGAAGCTTGCCCCATGACCAACATAGGCGATCCCGAGATCATATTGTTCCGTCCAGAAGAACGGCACTGCAGCGAAGGTCTCCTGCCGGCCAAGGATGTTTCGCGCCGCTGTCTCGCCTTGCCGCTCGGCAACGACAAAATGTTCCACTCGGATGCGCTCGCCGCTCAGTGGGTCGGGCCAGCGCGCAATATCCCCGGCTGCGTAAATGCCGGCTTCGCTGGTTTCGAGATACTGGTTGACGAGGACGCCGCGATCCACCTTGAGCCCGGCCTCTTCGGCGAGCCTAGTTTTCGGCTGAACGCCGATGCCGATCACGACCAGGTCCGCGTCGACACGCCCGCCATTCTCTAGAGTGACGCCTCGTTCATCGATGCCGGTCGGTGTCGTTCCGAGGTGGAAGGTGACGCCGTGGTCCTCGTGGACGGCGCGAAGAAAGCGGCCGACGTCGGGGCCAAGGCCCTTTTCCATGAGGATGGTCTCGGGCCCGACGACATCGACTTCGAGGCCGCGCGCGCGAAGCGAGGAAGCGACCTCAAGGCCGATGAAGCTCGCGCCGACCACAACGGCCCGTTTTGCCGACTTGCCGGCTTCAACGAGTGCATGGGCGTCGGTGATGCCGCGCAGATAATGAACGTGCGCAAGATCGGCGCCGGGGATCCTCAGCCGTACGGGACTTGCTCCCGTGGCGAGGAGGAGGGCGTCATACGCATAACGGTGGCCATCGGCCAGTTCGACCACGCGGTTGGCAACGTCGATCTTCACGACCCGCGCGTTCAACATCACATTGATCCGGTTATCCTTGTAGAATTCGGCTGGCTTGAGCAGGTTTGAGGGGTCGGGCGCCGCACCAGCGAGATAGCCCTTCGAGAGGTTCGGCCGGTCACAGGGCAGGAATTCATCGGCACTGAATATGGTGAGGAGCCCGGTGTAACCTTCGCCTCGAAGCGTCGCAGCCGCCGCATAACCGGCCGCGCCGCCCCCGACGATCACCACCGAGGCGAGCGAATCAACCGTCGAGAGAACGGCCGGCTCGACGCGCTCGAGCTTCTCGGCAGCGAGGATCATTCCGTCACGCTGTTCGACCCGCCAGCGCTGCAGCGGATCGAGCCCCGGGGCCCGGATGACCGCTCCGGTGCGGATGCTGAAGCAGGCATGATGCCATGGGCAGCGAACGGTGTCGTTGACGAGCAGCCCATCACCCAATGGACCTCCATAATGCGTGCATGAGGCGCTGATCGCGAATACCTTGTCGCCGTGCCGGATGACGAGCGCAGGCTCTCCCCTGACATTGCCTTTGAGCATCCCGCCATCCTGCAGCAATTCGAGCGGGATCCCTTGGCTGAAATCCGGATTTTCAATCGTTGCAAGCACTTCGCTCATCTTGTCCTCCGGGAAGGTGCTGGGTTCTCGTGTTCAAGGGCGAGCTTTTCTAAAGGATGGTCAGCCGGAGAGATTGCGGGCGGGGCCGGCCGATCGTCGGAAGGTGAGCTGGTCTTCGGTGAATGAGGATGACGAAGACTGCCACGCGACCATGCGCCACGTACCGCCCTGTTCGCGCCAGACGCTGATGCAGCGAAAATGGAAAACCTGCTGCTCGCCATCGAGGCGGGAATGGCCGAGCATGATGCCGACGAGGATCACCAGGCCATCGAGCGCCCGGAACTCGGATTCGTGGACATCGAAGTCCTTGTCGTAGGCGAGCCGGTGCGTCTCGAGCGCATGGAGATAGCGCTCCTTGTCGAACACCTCTCCCACGCTGTTGATGTAGATGAGATCATCGTCCAGCAGCGGCGCGAGTGCGGCAACGTCATTTGAACCGGTCGCCTCGATGCGGCGCCGTTCGAGCGTCCGCACTGTTTCAAGCGCCGTCGGTTTGAGGTTCTTGGCAGTCATGACTTGAGGCTCCCGGAGGCAAATTTCGGAGCGGCTCTTGTTCGGTCTTCGGCTCCGCCTTCGTTCACCCAACGGTCGATCTGCCTCCACCACTCGGCGCCTGCGTCGGCATCGGACGGACGCGGCTCAACGCGGCACGGGCGCGCAATCGATTTCCTGCGCATTGTCGAACTCCGACGCGCGAAGCCGGGTCACGCGTGGCCCGGGGCAGAACGCGCGTCTCAAGACCTGTTGATGAACGGGGCGCGACCAGTCCGGTCGCGGCGAATTTGAAAGCCCGATGATGGACCGCATCAGCGGCCCAGCTCGGGCCTAATGACGTCCCGTACTGCTGCCCGGGGGGACCTCTGAGCGCCGGAATTGGGGGGACTCAGCCATGCAAGGAATATGGATCAAACAGCCGGATGTTCAAGGCTGGCGTGTCGCCCGGTCGATCGCGGGAAAGGGTCCGTAAAGCGGTTCGATCTCCAGATTCTTCGAGCCGAAGGGCGGCATCGCGATCAGCTTTTTAGAGGGTCGCGTGCGACAATTCTCAATCCTTCTCGACTACGGTCC